>CAIJPI010000192.1 GCA_903822525.1 uncultured Bacteroidales bacterium
CCTCCGTTCGAAAAGCCTGTGGCATATACCCGGTTTAAGTCGATATTGTAATCCTGGTGAAGAGTATCAATAAGTGCCGACATAAATCCGACATCATCGGCTGTTGATCCTCCAACAAAACCGACATTCCACGAATTCCCAATCCCGTCAGGATATGCAACAATAAAGTTCCCGGTATCAGCAATGGAATTGAATCCTGAAAATTGCATCATGTTCAGGCCGGTACCTGTTAAAGGATGCAAAGCAAGCAATAAGGGTAATGAACTGCCCTGGGTGTAATTCGCCGGCAGGTAAACAATCCAGGTCCTGTTAATCCCATCGAACATAAAACTGCGGTTTACCTGCGATTGTACAACTCCAGTGAGCAGAAGACAAAATAACAGGGTCATCATGAGGTTCTTCATAAATTGATATGTTTAAAATCAGTCTGGCTAATCTGGCTATTTGCCTGATTAGGAATATATTGTGACAGAATTAGTAAGTCCTGACGGACTAAGTATTATCTCTGTAAATAATTTTAGGATCATTTCCTTGTCTGCAAAGCGCCTATGATCCGGGCTGTTGTATGCTAAGTATCAATCCTAATGCTATTCCAAGCAAGGCAGCAAATAGTACTCTGAATTCGGCCGGCAGCAGGAAGGTGATCGTATGTGCCGGAATCCAGAAAAACGGAATTGTTCGCTTAATGATAAAATTCCACATCACATCCCAATTCATATCTTTAATAATTGAAGCAACAGGAATAGGGGAGAAGAACGCTTTTACTGATCCGCCGGTTTCCCTGATATGGATGTCAGTGATTTTATGGGTGATCATCATTACAGGTGCAAATAAAAGGTTCATAGTTGCTGAAATAGTAAATGCATCGAGCAGCTTTAAAAATGAAAACCCGGTTTTCATGGCATCGGGTGCGTTGCCAAGTCCCATATACGCAAGGAATGCCGGTCCTCCTGTAGCGAAAATATTGAATGACAGGTTGATTGCCAGCCCGAGAAATCCCCATACAATCATGCGGGGTACTATTCCAAACCCCGGTTCATTGTATTCTCCGGTTTTTATACGTAACGCAATAATTTCGCCCAGGGTTGCCAGCAATGCGAATTTGAAAAAACTCATGATCATCCCATGCTCCCTGTTGAATTGCATGTACCGGATTGTAGCCGGTGGAATGAAAATAAATACCGACACAGCCGCCAGTATGCCCAGCGAAAAAGTTAGGTCATTTCTTTTTAAGGCTAATAAAAACAGCTTATTGTCGCGTCTATTTCTCAATTCGGATCCGGGCATCTACTGCTTTTAACATATTCATATTCCCCATCAGTGGGTTGATATCCATCTCTGCAATTTCGGGTGCAGCCAGGCATAGTGCCGAAACCCGTGTTATTACATCAGCAAAGAGCGTTTCATTCAGGCCTTCCTGCCCACGCACCCCCTGTATGATTTTATAGCTTTTCAGCCGTGTGATCATACTTGCTGCTTCTTCTACTGATACCGGTGCCAGCGACGATTGTACGTCTTTAAGAACTTCGATATAAATTCCTCCCAGACCACAAAGAACCATATGGCCAAATTTCGGCTCTTTCTTGGCACCTATATACACTGAATGCCCACTCAGCATAGGCTGAATAAGTATTGCTGTTGTATCACTGATCTGAATCATTCGATCGAATTCAACAGCAACCTGGTCAAAATTCTTTACATTCAGAACTACTCCACCCACATCCGATTTGTGCAATGGCCCAACTACCTTCATTACTACAGGTAAGCCTAAGCGTGAAGCTGCCAGTATAGCTTCTTCCTTATTTGCAACAACCGCTTCTCCTGCGCGGGGTATTCCGGCTGCATCAAAGAGTTCCTGAACCTTTTCGGGGTGGAGATAGCCGTCAGCAGAATTGTCGATGATAGCGCGTATTGCTTTGTGATCAACGTCTGCCTGTGGTATAATTTCGGGCGCCGGCGCCGGTGTATTGTATACCTTGCATAATGCATTTCCGAAATTCACCTCATCAGGAAAATTAATGCGTCCAAGGCTGATAAAATACTCAATCTCTTTCTTCACATTTATGATGGATGGAAGCACCGGATAGATAGGTTTACGGCAGGATCGCATTTTTTCATCCAGCAGTTTGTATACATCATACACTTCAAACAGCCCCGGACTTCCAAATATAACAGCCATTCCATCTATTTCTGTAAAATCGTTTTCGCAGGCATCAATAATATCGCCGAGTTGTTCTGCTGTTCCTGTTGCCAGGAAATCGATAGGATTGGCGACTGACGAACCCGGAAATAACTTTGTCAGCAGTTCGGTGTGTTCGAGGTGGGGGATTTCGAGGCCTCCTTCCGATAATGCATCAGTAAGCATCACCGCCGGGCCACCGGCATGGGTTATTACAGCTATATTTTTGCCTTTCAAAGGCTTATGCATAAATATCGATGCTACTGTTGCCAGTTCTTCGCGGCTGTGGCAGCGCACTATGCCTGCCTTACGGAATAACGATTCAACAGCAACATCCGGACTTGCCAGTGCTCCGGTATGCGATGAAGCAGCGCGGCTTCCCGCAGCAGAACTTCCGGCTTTAATGGCTGCTATGCGGCAACCTTTGCGGATGAGCGACGAGGCATGTTTTAACAACATGTCAGGTTTATTAACACTTTCAATGTAAAGCAGTTTTACTCTTGAGCTGGTTTCCGGATCAAAAGTTTCGTCAAGGTATTTCAGCACATCTTCCACGCCTAACTGTGCGCTGTTGCCGACCGAATATACACTCGAAAATGTTAGCCCTTTGGGAATGGATGCCTCCATGATAAATACCGCAGTAGCTCCTGATCCAGAAATAAAATCAACACCCTTGGGGTCAAGTTTGGGAATAGGAGTGGTGAAAACCGAAGTATGATGTGGATTCATCATTCCGATACAGTTTGGACCAATCAGACAGGCTTCATATTGGTTCACGGTTGCAACAATCTTTTCTTCCAGTAATGCGCCTTCCGGACTTTCCTCATGAAAACCGGCCGAAAGAATAATAAATGCCCGGGTTTGCTTGTCGCGTGCCAGTTTCTCAACAGTTTCAGGGCAATATTTTGCAGCAATGGCAAGTATTGCAAGGTCGCATGGTGGCAATTCATCTACACTTTTATAACAGGTAATTCCTTGTATGATATCCTCTTTAGGGTTAACTACATAAAGTTTGCCGCAAAAGTTGTTGTCAATCAGATTTTTTAAAACCTTTCCTCCTGGCTTGGTCGAATCGTTGGATCCACCAACAATTACAATACTTGCCGGATTAATCAATTGCTGGGTTATCATATAAATAGCTGGTTTTCAGTAAGTAAAAATATGCAGGCCGGAAACTCAGTTCGTATGGACCTGGTGGCGAAAGTACGAAAAGTGGCGGATAAGAAAAAACGATTTTAGGCTCAATTATCGGAACCAAGGCAGAAATACAGGAGTCTTTGCACTATATTCATCCCATTCGGGATGATTCCGGAATTTCTCTTCCATCATGGGTACACCCGAAACATACCTCAATAATAATGTAATCGTTATAGGGCTAAGTATGGTAACAAACCAATATGAACATGGTATCGAAATAATCCATAAGCCAAACCAAAGCATAGCTTCACCAAGGTAATTGGGGTGGCGCGACCACTTCCATAACCCTGACCGGATGATATGCCCTTTATTCAGCGGATTATTCCTGAATTGCTGCAACTGGTAATCGGCAAGGGTTTCCATGCCAAATCCGGTTGCAAATACAATAAATCCGATAAAAGTATAGATGGGACTGCCTGTAAAATCTGAATTGAATATAATAATTACCGGCAACGAAACTATCAGCATCACCAGGCCCTGCAGCATAAAAACCTGAAAATAGCTCCTGAAAATAAAGTGTTTCCATGTTTTCCGCCATTCAGCATAACGGAAATCCTCGCCATGGTCTTTATTTCTCATGAAAATATGCAACGACAAACGCAGCGACCAGGCTGCAAGCAGTATTCCAAATGTTATTTTTGTAGTATTCAGCGCATCGAAAGGGAAAGCGGAGAAAAAGGCAATAATAAGAAATCCAGGGCCCCAGAATATATCAACGATGCTGTTGTTTCTTAGACTCAATGCAAGCAAAAACATGATATTCATGGTAACAAAAACCACGCATATAGCTTGAATAAGGTCTGAATATACAGGCAAAATCCGGTAGAATAAATAGAGTATTATTTTTCCATGATGGAAAGAACCACTGTTCCAGGGCCTCCGTGTACACCAAGAACTGGACTGCAGTCGTTGATAAACAGTGGTTTTTTACCGATCAGCATTTCCATTTGAGACGCATACCAGTTAGCCGTTTCCGGGTTACGAACATGCGAAATAGCATATCCCCACAGCTGGCCTTTTTCGGTTAACCGGGTAGCCTCGTTCATAAGTAATTTCATGCTCCCTTTCTCGGTAAATGCTTTCCCGAATGAATAGACCTTGCCCTCGCTATTAATAGAAATTATAGGTCTTAATCCAAGAAGTTTGCCAACAAAACCTTTTGAATTACTCAAACGGCCGCCTTTTACCAGGTATTTTACAGTACGGGCGCTTACAAGGATATGGTTTTTTGAATTCCAATCGTTGATAGCCGATACAATTTCAGTATGTGTTTTTCCATTCTCAATGGCTTCGGCAGCGCGCAGAACGGTTAAGCCCAGTGAACTGGAAACCTTGTTTGAACTCATTACTGTGATTTCCTTTCCGCTTTGCTCGCTAACGGCTTTGGCAGCACGCTGGCTATTCGAAAAAGTACCGCTGAACTGTTTGCTCAGGTGAATGCCGATGGTGGAACTGTAGTGTGAACTCAAATAAGAGTACTTATTTATAAAATCTTTATAGGCAGGTTGCGAGGTGGTTGGGTAAACGGGTGATGTATCAAGAAGGTTATAAAACTGCTCGCTCGCAATTGTTGTGCGGTCGAGGTACATCGATGAGCCTACCTGCAATGTAAGAGGCACCATGCTGATCTGATATTTTTCGAGAATCTCCTGTGGTAAGTCGCAGGTTGAATCGGTAAGCAGTGCAATCGGCCATTTCCGGTGGTGCGACATCTCCTGCTGCATAACCATGTCATCAACTTTCTGGTATGTGATGGAGGCCCTTTTACTTATGGCTTCAAAAAGTTTGATCGGATTATCGGAATGAATATGTATGCGCAATCTTTTTTCCGATCCTGCCACTACCAGCGAATCACCCATGCCCGAAATAGCATCCCGTAATGTATCCTTGGTTTGGCCTGGATGCAGATCAAGTGCCAGCATAGCTTCGCAGCAATACCTGAATGTGATAATCTCGTGCGAATCTGTCTGAACCTCATCAAGAGTCATATCATTCATTGGGATTGCGAGTCTGCGTATAGTCTGCCTGTTTTTGAAAAAATCGATCATTCCTTCCAGAAACAAAACAAATCCTTTTGCACCGGCATCCACAACATTAGCTTTGGCAAGCACTTCCAACTGGCGGGTGGTATCAGCCAGCGAATCTTTTGCAACCTGTAAGGCTTTTATCAGAAGTTCCACGAAATCATCGATCAGCTCTTTCATGGCATTGATAAACTCAGCCCATTCGCGTATTACCGAAATCATAGTGCCTTCCACCGGGTTGGCAATGGCTTCGTATGCATAGGTAACAGCCTTGGTAACGGAACGGGAAAACTTTTCGACAGTCATATTGTCCTCATTTTCAATCTCATTGCTGAAACCATAGAGGAACTGTGCGAAAATAATTCCTGAATTGCCTCGTGCACCTACCAGTGCAGCATCAGCAAGCGCTGCTGCAGCCATCTTAACATTATTGGTAGGTATCGGGCTATCAACTATCGATCGCATGGTGCTAGCCAGGTTTGTACCTGTATCGGCATCGGCAACCGGGAAAACATTCATTTTATTGAGCAGACCCTGGTTTTCGAATATGCGTTGGGCACCAGCGAGAAAGGCATAGTAAAAACTTCTGCCATCGAGCAATCTAACAAGCGGGATTGAATTTTCCAATGATGGAGGGCTTTGTTGAGAGTTGATTTTTCCAGACGTAGAATGTATTCTCCGGAATAGATTTAATACAAATTTAACTTAAATTTAAATATGCGACTTCTCTAATATGTAATAATATCACATTATTTGTTAAAAGTTACTAACATATGACCAGATCTGATTATATAATATAATTGCAATATACTCATTATAAGGTATATATAAATACCAAATTGATAAAGTGTTCCTTGTGTTTTTTTGAATGGAAAATTTTAATGAAAATGCGGACAGTAAAAATCATTGTAAAAATTGCAGCTACATGATTGCAGGTAGGTTGCGAAATTGCCACTTTCAATTATAATATACTGATAATCAGTATTGTACATTTATTCTATTCCTGAAAGTATGAAAAAAGGCAGAAAGAAGATAAACTTCAGAATGCAAATATTCTCCCATCACTTAATCCTTGTAAACCCTGAAAAATCCCCCGAATCAATTTTCGAATTTAACTCTTCTTCAATACTTTTGAAAGCAGCCCTGTTTCCGCACGAATACATAATACGGATCGGTTGAGTGTCGGTGATCATACTCATCAGTTCTTCAGCCGAAGGTGTGCGGGCCAGTTTCGAATACTCTTCATACGATAGTTTGATGAAAACGACATTTTTGTCTATTCCCCTGTTATCGAGAAAAAAGCCATTGTGAAGCAACGTAGGATAAGCCAGGGTGCCCTTGAAATAAATATCCTTTATGTCGGGATACGAAACAATTTCCTTTTTGTCGTCGCTCATGATTATCGGCACCAGCTGCGAAAAATCTTTTGTTGTTTGATAAATAATGACCTGTGGCCCTGGAATCGACATGGGTGCTTTATTAGGGGCATTTACGGCCCTTTTGTTGGTATTGCAGGAAGGAAATATCGTGCTTATCAGCAGTATTGTTGCTAATATAAATACAGATTTCATAATGAATTGTTAAATTTAAACAAATTTAGGTTAATATTAAGTGTAAAATAGTTTAGCGATGAGAATAATTAATAATTTTGTATTCACATTTCACGATAAGATGTAAAATGTTACTTTCGGACAATGTTAATGGATCCGGATCATAAATCCGGAATAACTGATGCTAAATTACAAAACAATTAAATTTTAACTTATGAAAAGAGTACTTGTTACTTTAGGGGTTTCATTCATGATGACTTTTGCTGCTTTCGCGCAGAATGCAACTACGTTGCCTGTTGAAAATCCTAATGCTCCCGTGATCACTTTTGAGAAAACAACACACGATTACGGAACTGTAACCAAAGGGGGCGATGGTACCTGCGAATTCAAATTCAAAAACAATGGTATTGAGCCACTTATCCTTTCAAATGTTTCTTCATCCTGCGGATGTACGGTTCCTGAGTGGCCTCGCGAACCTATCCTCAAAGGGAAATCAGCGTCGGTTAAGGTTAAATACGATACAAACCGCGTTGGCCCTATCAATAAGACAATCACTGTTATGTCGAATGCAAAAGTTGCTTCCATACAGCTTAAGATAATAGGTAACGTAGTTGAAGCTTCAACCGGAGCTCAGATGCCACAGAATAATCTGAACCAGGGCGCTGCACCTGTTGCAAAATAATAATTTGTGAAGTGTTAAGAAAGGCTGCCACTTTTTGGCAGTCTTTTTTTTGCCTTTCACTTTCATGTTAGTAAAACAGGACGGTATAAGAAGTTTAGATTGTTGAAATTCAATACTTCACAATTCTTTTAAAAGCTTAAATATAGAAGGCCACCAGAACAAAGGCCCAAAACATGCATAAAAACTGAATTATTTTCTTTGGTTCTGTTTAAGGAAAATGTGGACAATCATTTGTGCTTAGTGCAAAGTGCTCAGTGCTCAGAGAGTATAATGCAGACAAGCTATAGGATTGATAAATACAAATAAATGATGCTAAGCACATAGCACTATGCACAATGCACTATATAACAGAATCAATTCCTGCAACAATATTCTAAAACAGAACCTTTTCTTTTTATTAGGTTCGCCTTCAGGTCCTGTTTCATGCCCGATCCGTCAGATTTCCACTCTTGTTTTCTTTTCGCGCCACTGACTATATTGCTGAATAACAATCCCTGAAACAATGATAGCAAGACCGATAACGGTTGAAGGAAGAATTTTTTCACCTACAAAAACTGAAACCATAATCAGGGAGATAAAAGGTGAAATGAAAACCAGGTTCGAAATGCGGGCGGTATGTGTGGATAGGTTCAGGGCTGTCAGCCATAATACAAAGGTCAGACCCATTTCGAATATTCCTATGTATACTGCGCCTGCTATTCCGGCAAATGCAGGCATGGTAAGGTTATGATTGAAAATATTCCATGCCAGTATATACGCTGCACCGAATGCGAAATTGATAAACATTTTTACAATGGCTTCGCGGGGGTCTTTCATATTGATAATCCAGAATGAAGCCCAGAATAATGCACTTCCGACTGCCATCAGCACTCCGGTGGTATCCGAAAACCTGAAATCGGTGAAGTTCCCATGCAGCGCTATCACTATTGTTCCTGAAAAACTGATAATTATAGCCAGTACGCTGATAATTTTAATGCGTTGTTTGAGGAATATGATCGAAAATATAACCAGCATAACCGGCCAAATGTAATTAAGAGCAACGCCTTCCTGGGCCGGGATACGGTTATAGGCTCCGAATAAAACAAGGTAATACAGGAAAGGGTTGAACAAACCCATCAGTGCCGAATTGAGCCATTGCCGGGTGGTTATCTGCTTCAGAATTTCAAGTTTTCTTTTAATTATAATGACTGATCCCAGGAAAATAAAAGCCGTAAAAGTGGCCAGCAACAGCAGCATTTGCGGGTTCAAGTAGTTGAGCGTAAGCTTAAATGCTGTGCCCATCGTCGACCAGAATGCAATTGAAATAAGGGCAAGCGTATAGGCTTTTGGCTGGTTATGCATGAATGCTGTTTTAGAATTACAAAAGGCTCGTTTCGACGGTAAAAATACAAGCTATATTCGAACAATCATAACCCGGATTTTATTGATATGTCAATTCTTGATGTTTTTATTATTTATTTATAATTGTCTATTATTCAGAGTGTTTATTGATAATGCTCAGTTAATTTAAAGTACTTGCACAGGAAGTTTAATTCACTAATTTTGCGCCCTTATTTGAAAATTCATAACCTATGAAAAAACTGGCAGTAGTAGCTTTTGGCGGAAACGCATTGCTTCGCGGCGATCAGCTTGGAACTATTGAAGAACAGGAAAAAAATGCGCTTGATACATGCGAACGCCTGCTAACTCTAATCGACAGGGGATATAATGTTGTGCTAACCCACGGTAACGGCCCCCAGGTAGGTAATATCCTGCTGGCAAATGCAGCCGGCAAGCAGGTTTACAATCTGCCTGAAATGCCCCTTGATATCTGTGTGGCTTATTCACAAGGATTTATCGGATATATGCTTGAACAACAGCTGCGTAACGTGCTTCGTTCGCACGACCTCGACAGGGATGTAATAACCATTATCACTCAGGTGCTGGTTGATCGTGATGATCCTGCATTTGAAAACCCTACCAAACCTATTGGCCCCTATTATACCAGGGAAATGGCTGATCGTATGACCGAAGAAAATGGGAGTATTTTCAAAGAAGATCCCCGCGGACGCGGATGGCGTAAGGTGGTAGCATCGCCTAAACCTTTGGTGATCAGCAACCAACGCTCAATCGAAAGGATTGCGCGCGACGGCCAGATTGTGATTGCAGTTGGCGGTGGTGGTATTCCTGCTTTTTATGTTGCCGAAAACAAACTTCAGGGTATTGATGCCGTAATTGATAAAGATCTTGCTTCCGCATTGCTGGGCGGCAATATTAATGCCGACAAACTTTTTATTCTTACGGATGTTCCTAAAGTATGTATTCACTACAATACGCCTCAGGAAAAAACAATTGACCGCATGAGCGTAAGGCAGGCAAAGCAATACCTTGCCGAAGGTCATTTCGCTGAAGGAAGCATGGCTCCGAAAATCCGTGCAGCCATTCACTTTGTAAAACATACCAGCCGCGATGCCATTATCACTTCAGCTAACCTGCTGGGCGTTGATAACGGCGGAACCCGTATCTCGATTGTGTAATAAATAGTTCTTTAAAGTACCTGGTTGAAAGAAATTTAAGCTTTATTCAGGAAAGGCTGTAAGTGCCTTGTTCCGGGTGACAGGTTCCAAATCAGAATCTGCCAGCCTTAAGTCCAATAGAATGAATTTAATCACAATCAGCACCCTGTACTCAGCACTCTACACTCAACACTTTTAAAAAATCTATCAAAGAATTGTAAATCATAACAACATAAAATTACATTTAAATCTTCCGGGTTTAGCCCTAAAAACTAATCCCCAACCCCTAAAACCTATTTCCATGGCATTTAATCTTAAAAATCGTCATTTCCTGAAAGAACTTGATTTTACTCCTCAGGAGATAAAGTTCTTACTCAACCTGGCTTTCGAACTCAAGAAGTCGAAATATGCAGGTACAGAACAACCTCGTTTAAAAGGTAAAAATATTGTTCTGCTTTTTGAAAAAGATTCAACACGCACACGCTGCGCTTTCGAAGTTGCAGCCTTAGACCAGGGTGCTCATGTTACCTACCTGGGCCCATCGGGATCACAGATCGGCAAAAAAGAATCAATGAAAGATACAGCACGTGTTCTGGGTCGTATGTACGATGGTATCGAATACCGTGGATATGGACAGAATATCGTTGAAACACTGGCTCAATATGCTGGTGTACCGGTATGGAATGGTCTAACCAATGAATTCCATCCTACCCAGATGCTTGCCGATTTTATGACCATGATGGAACATGTCTCCAAGCCTCTGAATGAAGTAAGTTTTGCTTTTTTAGGCGATGCCAAAAACAATGTCGGCAATTCGCTGATGGTAGGTGCCGCAAAAATGGGTATGGACTTCCGCGCTGTAGCTCCTAAAAGCTGCCAGCCGGATGCTGATCTCGTTGCTCAGTGTCTCGAAATTGCAAAGGAAACGGGTGCTAAAATAACTGTTACCGATAATGTTGCTGAAGGTGTTAAAGGCTGCGATTTCCTGTATACCGATGTATGGGTAAGCATGGGCGAGCCTGCCGAAGTATGGGCTGAACGTATCAGTTTGCTGAAACCATACCAGGTAAATATGGATATGGTGCAAAAAACCGGTAACCCCGATGTGAAATTCCTGCATTGCCTGCCAGCATTTCATAACCGCGAAACCGTAGTTGGAGAAGATATTTTCCAGAAATTCGGACTCGACGGGCTCGAAGTAACTGATGATGTTTTCGAATCGAAAATGTCGATTGTATTCGATGAAGCTGAAAACCGACTGCATACTATAAAGGCAGTTATGGTTGCTACACTGGGAAGTTAATTGTTCTGGTGAATAATTTTAAAGGCTGCTTTCGGGCGGCCTTTTTTTTGGGCTTATACTGATTGACTTGCATTATAATCAATATTCTGCTCATTGGTAAGCAATTTATCAAGAAGGTCTGGTATTGGGAAATGGGGGATTTGTGACTGGTGCTTAGTGCCCAGTGCCCAGTGCTTAGTGCCCAGTGCTTAGTGCCCAGTGCCCAGTGCTCAGCGCCCAGAGAGTGTTTTGCTGACAAGCTACATGATAGGATTATACATGTAAATGATGTTGAGTACAATGCGCTTTTGTATCAGACGAATTCATTGTGTTTTTGCTCCAAAATTGTTGTATATTTAATACGTTTAAATATAACATGCTTGTTAATTTAAAGTTACCACCCCAATTTATTTTCTCTGAATCATCTTGATTCGAAGCATTATACCTGGTTAGCATTTAAATACTGCAGCTATTATGAGACATATAGCGTTGGTGACTTTCCTGTTTCTGTTTCTGGCGGGGAATACGAATGCCCAGAAAGTAAAATTGGCCTTTGTTGAAAAAAAGAACCAGAATTGTCTGGAATTTGAACCCATTCCGTCGTTTTCGTATTCGTATGCCCGAAAATTCAGCCCCAATTTAACCTTAGGTTTACGGGTACAAGTTGGATTTGGACTGCGTTTTCTGTTAACAAATCCAATGGGCCATTATGGCTGTGACCAATGCCCTGCAGGCTCAGGCTATATTTACGAAAGAGTACAGGCATATGGTAGTCCATTTGCTGATCTGGTAAAACTGGAATCTTTTTACAGACTAAGTCCATCAAAACATGTATTTGTTGATGCCGGCCTGTTTGCATCATTGGGCATGCAAATGGAAGGCGTTGGCGGAGGCTTATTTACCGGGCCTGCAGCAGCTGCATATTATACATTCTCTGTATTTCATCTTGGCACCAGGTTTATGTTGGGTTGTCGGATTTACAACCCTGAAACTAAGGCTAAAATTGATTATTTAGGCTTATTTATAGTGCCGCTTATTGTTGGAATTAACTTCTAAAAGTCTTTTTCTGAAATAGGTTTACAGAATTTGCGAACAAAGGAAGCAAAGTTGGCTTTTGGGAATAAGCGA
>CAIJPI010000193.1 GCA_903822525.1 uncultured Bacteroidales bacterium
ACCTTCTCACCGAAAAGGCTCTCAGCTATTGTCCAGGTTGCGGACATGGTACTGCGCACCGTATCATTATGGAAGTAATTGAAGAAATGGGTATACAATCCGAGACTATTGGAGTTGCTCCTGTTGGATGTTCGGTTCTTGCCTATGAGTTTATGAATATTGATATACAGCAAGCTGCACATGGACGTGCTCCTGCAGTAGCTACGGCAATAAAACGTTTGTTCCCTGAAAAATTTGTTTTCACCTATCAGGGTGATGGCGACCTTGCGGCCATCGGTACTGCCGAAACCATACATGCCTGTAACCGTGGCGAAAATATGACCATCTTTTTCATCAACAATGGTATATATGGCATGACCGGGGGCCAAATGGCACCCACTACCCTTCCGGGAATGAAATCGAGCACATCGCCTTATGGCCGCGACGTGGCAACCATGGGTAACCCGCTTAAGATGACCGAACTGGTCGCCACCCTGCCCGGAACCCTTTATGTTACACGCCAGGCTGTTCACACACCTTCAGCTGTTCGCAAGGCCAAGAGGGCGGTACGCAAAGCTTTCGAAAACCAAAAACTGAATAAAGGGCTTTCTTTTGTCGAAATTGTATCAAACTGCAATTCCGGATGGAAAATGACACCTCTTCAGTCGAACGAATGGATGGTTGATAATATGTTCCCGTATTACCCGATTGGCGACATTAAAGTGAATGAGGAAAAATAGAACCGGCGATGAATGCACTTCATCAGGCCAGGCATATTTTACCTTTTAGTAAACAGCACCTATCAATTGCTTTAAAACTCAAAACAATGACTGAAGAATTAATCATAGCCGGTTTTGGCGGCCAGGGAGTTCTCTCGATGGGGAAAATCCTTGCTTACTCCGGAGTAATGCAAAATAAAGAAGTGAGCTGGATGCCATCGTATGGCCCAGAAATGCGCGGCGGAACAGCTAATGTTACGGTTATCATCAGCGACGAACGCATCAGTTCACCTATCCTTCACGAATACGATACAGCTATTATTCTGAACCAGCAGTCGCTCGATAAATTTGAGCATTCGGTAAAAACAGGCGGACTGTTGATTTTTGATCCAAATGGCATCACTCGCCTGCCCGAAAGGACCGATATCAACATCTATTCGATTGAAGCTGCTGAAATGGCCGGAAAACTCGGGCTTTCAAAAGTATTCAACATGATAGTGCTCGGCGGTTTCCTGAAGCTGAAACCTATTGTGGATATGGAATATATTCATAAAGGACTGGAAAAATCATTGCCGGCAAGGCATCATGTTATGATTCCTGAAAACGAAAAAGCCATTGAAACGGGTAAAGGGCTGATACAACTCGTCCATTCAGCGAACTAATTGCCCAATATTCGCATTCGACAAAAAAGACTTGTACTTCACGTGCAAGTCTTTTTTTATATTTACAAATAAATACAGCATCATGGATATTAATGAAAGCAGGACAAGGAAATATCTTATTGTATGGATTATCTGTATCATTTGCTTTGTTATTTTGTTTTTTGAAACCATTAACCACAGACTATACCTGAATGATTTCAAAGTATATTATGAAGCAACAAAAGCCTTACTGACAGGAAGCCAGGTATATGGGATTCCTTTCGGACTCGATACGGGCATGTTTAAATATTCACCATTCGTATTGTTCCTGTTCATTCCATTTGCCAGTTTACCCTTTACCATTTCAGGGATTCTATATTTCCTGATTATTACAACTTTACTGGTAATGAGTTTCCTGCTATGTCGTTCTATCCTGGTCACTAACCTGTTTCAGAACCGCAAAAAGCATGAGGCACTTTTCACCATCCTGGCTTTGGTATTTATCAGCAATCATCTGTACAGGGAGTTGCATCTTGGCAATACGAATATAATTCTGATATTTCTTTTTTTAACTTCTCTTAAACTTATCCTTGACGGAAAGGAATATACAGCGGGAATTCTGTTCGGCATTGCTCTGCTGTTGAAACCGTATTTATTATTGTTAGGCATAGTTCTTCTTTTTCATAAAAAGTGGAGGGTGATTGCCGGGACTTCATTTATGATTGTTTTGCAGGGAATTATAATGATACTTTCACTTGGATTTACAAAATCATTAAATCTTCACGCTGAGTGGATCAGAACCATGATCACCCATTCCGGATCGTACGGGAGCACTAATAATATTGCGTTTCTGCTGCATAACCTCTTCAACACTGAAATATCTGCCACGAATAATTTAATGATAATAGCCGTTTCAGCGCTGCTGATATCAGGTTTTGTTATTTATAATCTGGAGTTGAAATCCGGAAAACCAACAAGAGAAGTCGTTTCAAGGAAGAATTTTATTTTTGAATGGTTTATTGCAGCTGCAGCATTACCCAGTATAGTAAACACGGATACACAGCATTTTATGTATTCACTTCCGCTTATCATGCTGATACTTTTCTATTTCGCTCAAAACCCGAATTATATGCTGGGCATAGTACTATCTGTAATATTCCTGTTGTATGGAACCAATAGCAATGATCTGGTTGGTGACACGATAGGGAACTTCTTCGATCGGATTGGGGCAGTCGGGATTAGTAATATTATGATAATTCTTGTTACAGTTTATATTTCCATTATTGAAAAACGGAAAGACGTATTATATGAATAATTTAGAAACAAGGGATTTCCTTGAAACTATGTTTATAAAATATTGTCATCCTGATTTTATAGTGAATGACCCCATTAGTATCCCTCACCTTTTCACAAAAAAAGAAGATATTGAAATTGCAGCTTTTCTTTCAGCAACTCTTGCCTGGGGACAAAGAGTGACCATAATCAGCAAAGGGAAGGATCTGATGACGAGGATGGATCATGCTCCTTATGATTTTATCAGCAACGCATCCGAAAGAGACATTTCCACTTTTGCATCCTTTGTACACCGAACCTTCCAGGGCGAAGACTGCATGTATTTTATGTATGCGCTTCAACAGATTTATAAACAGTATGGCGGGCTGGAGGCCGTTTTCCATTCCGGGTACCTTGCCGAACACAGCATTAAAGAATCCATATTCCATTTCAGGGAAATATTTTTCAGCTTCGAACACCTGTTGCGCACAAGAAAACATGTCCCCGATCCAGTTAAAGGATCAGCTGCGAAACGCATAAATATGTTCCTGCGGTGGATGGTTAGAAGCGAAGATGCAGGAGTGGATTTCGGACTATGGAAGAGTTTCAGCAAGGCGGACCTTATTTGCCCTCTCGACCTGCATTCGGGAAGAGTAGCACGAAGGCTTGGGTTGCTGGCCAGGAAACACAACGACTGGCAGGCTGCAGAAGAACTGACATTCAATTTGCGTACTTTTGATCCTTACGACCCGGTGAAATATGACTTTGCCTTATTCGGGTATGGTGTAAATGAGAAATTTTAAACACTTTTAACTATAAACAGATGACTGATAATGATATACAGGATTTTATAAAAAGCAACACGGCTTTTTTGCTCTACTTTTAAAATGATAACTGTGCTCCCTGCAAAATACTGCCACTCAAAGTTCTGGAAATGATAGAATCAGATTTTCCCGAAATACAATTCCGACTGATCAATGCTGA
>CAIJPI010000194.1 GCA_903822525.1 uncultured Bacteroidales bacterium
CTATCGCTCCATCTCTCCATCTACCCATCACCCATTCTCAGTGTCTCTTCGTGTTCTCCGTGCCTCTGTGGTTAAAAGATTAAAGTGGTTAGGATTCAGGGGTTGGGGGTTAGGGCCTAAATCGTGCAGCCGCTTTGTCTCTCCCTCTCTCTATCGCTCCCTCTCTCTATCGCTCCATCTCTCCATCTACCCATCACCCATTCTCAGTGTCTCTTCGTGTTCTCCGTGCCTCTGTGGTTAAAAGATTAAAGTGGTTAGGATTCAGGGGTTGGGGGTTAGGGGGCTCAATCGCACTTCGCCTTTTCTCTCCCTCTCCCACTCTCTCCCTCTCCCGCTCTCCCACTCTCTCCATCACCCATTCTCAGTGTCTCTTCGTGCCCTCAGTGCCTCCGTGGTTAAAATCTTAAAGTGAAAACCTATTCTTTGATGCAAATCCCTGCCGCAAATCGCCCGGTAATTCCATCAGCGGCACGGGATGAGAAGAAAATATCGGGCTTACATAGGGTGCAGAGTTCGGCCGTTTCAATATTTTCCGGTTTCACCCCACAATCTGTAAGCTGTTTTGCGTTGGCATACCATAGGTCGAAATGAGACTTTGGAGTATTTTGCTGAGACACCAGGTAACCTTTGGTAGTATTGAATTTTTTAGCAACGATTGCATTGACCTCCTCTCCTACTTCGTAACAGCATGGGCCAATAGATGGACCTATGCCTGAAATAATATCGGAAGGCTTACACCCGAAATTTCTGACCATGGCATTGATAGCATTAGCAGTTATCTCTTGAACCGTGCCACGCCATCCGGCATGAATGGCCGCGCTTACTTTCCGCACCGGATCGAACAATAAAACAGGCACACAGTCGGCTACCATAACCATAAGGCAAATACCAGGTAAAGCTGTTATCATAGCATCCGTTTCCGGAGGCTTTGAGAACATACCGTTATAGATTGCTTTTTCATCTACCACTAATACATTGCCGCTATGCACCTGACTTGCATACAAAAACTTATCCGCTGCAATCCCGGTTTCTGTGGCCAGCAAAGCGCGGTTTGCCCGAACATACTGCGAATTATCAGCAGTATGTAATCCGAGGTTAAGAGTATGGTAAGGAGGCAGGCTGACCCCTCCGGCACGAGTAGTGATAAAATGAAAAAGGCCCGGAATCCCGGCCAGGTTTTCAAATTTAATAAGTGGCAGTTTGCCTTCTGTTTTATTCATTAATATTTTCCTGTTGCAGTAACTGCCTCAAAGGTATTTAAATTAGGTCGGAAGTCAGTGGACGGAAGTCGGAATATTGATTGCTGTAAGTTGGATTCTTATACTGAATGTATGGTAAAAGCAGGATTCTCCGGCAATTAACAAGTATTAACAATAATTAAAAGCTATTAGTGTTGACTGCATCTATTGTTACTTACTTTTGAAGTGAAATTTTCAGAAACCAACGTATTAATTATACCCCATTATGAAAACCAATTCCACCTATCGGAACTTCCTGCTCACAGCAGGTATTGCAGGATGTATTATGTTTGCCGGCAGCGGTTTTGCACAACAGAAAACTCAGGATCAGGGCAATTCAAAAAAGACGATAACTATTCATGTAACCAAAGAAGCTAATGGAAGTATAATTGTAATTGATACAACTGTAACTACCGATGGGGATTTTGATGCAGATGCTTATCTTGAAAAAAAAGGCGTATTGAACGATACACCCGAAAAAACAATTCGCATTGACAAAGATATTATTATGCGCCATCCGGGTTCACACGATTTGATTATGCACGAATCGGAAGGCAACGAGCCGGATACCCTTATTATCGACAATGACAGTGTAATTATTATGAGTAATATTTTGGAGATGCCTGCACATCATCCACTTCATCCCGGCATGCCATTCTCCGGAAATTTCAATATGATGGAGATGTTTTCACACATGGAAGCCCCACAGATTGAAGCCATCACAAAAGGTATGGTTGAAGGAATGTTAGAATCGGCCGGGTTTGATGATGTTTTTCCTTTCGGCGAAATGAAACAGGTAGTTGTTAAAAAGAAGCGTCATGGCAAAAAAGTAATTATCTCTTTCGAAGACCGTGAAAAATCATGTTGCGAACATAGTCATGGAAAAAGAAATAATGAAAGGGTAATGATCATCAAAAACATGGATGAGAGCAGGATGCCTCAAAATGAAGAGAGGATAATCATTCAGGGCAACCCTACCGAAAGGGTAATTATTAAAAAAGATTCAGATGAATCAGTTCCAGGCGGACATCAGCAAAAGGTAATTATCATTAAAGAAGAAAAGAAAAAGTAACAGCAATCATTTTTGCAAACGAATAAAACAAAGCGCCCGGAATTTGAAACAATTCCGGGCGCTTTTCATGTGGTAAAGGCGGAGATTATTTCCCCAGCACTTCTTCCAGTTTTTTATCGAGCGCTTCACCGCGAAGATCGCTTCCAATGATTTTTCCTTCTTTATCAATCAGGTAGTTAGCCGGAATCGACATTACACCATATTGTTTTGCAGCAGCATTGAACCAACCGCTCAGGTCGCTTACATGTGTCCAGGTAAGTTCGTCTTTTGCAATAGCATCAATCCATTTGCCTTTATCCGAGTCGAGCGATACGCCCAGAACCGTAAATCCTTTACCGTTAAATTTCTTATAAGCGGCTACCACATTGGGGTTTTCAGCCCTGCATGGCCCACACCAGGATGCCCAGAAATCGACTAATACTACGCGCCCTTTAAAACTGCTCAGGCTGATTGGGTTCCCGGTCGAATCGCTCTGTGTAAACTCAGGGGCTGGCTGGCCCGGAAGAACTTTACCAAGAATAACTTCGCGCTCAGCAAGTTTCTTAACATACGATGAATTGGCTATGGAAGGATCCATGGCTTTATTGATTGCCTTTAGTTCATCGAGCGAATAGGCATAGGCGGTGCTCATAGCCAGGTAAGCAGATACAACGCTTTTGCCGTTTTTCAGGATATACTCTTTGGTAAACAGGGATTGTGCCTTCTGAACCGAATCGAAAGCGGACTCAATTCCTTTTAAAGTAATAGAATCATGTGCTTCTTTAGCCTTGGTATATTCCCCGTCAAGTTCTTCCATTTTCAGGTTATACATATTTTCATCTTTACGGTAACTCACATAGTTATCGTTCGAAACCGATCCGGTAACCACTGATTTGTCGAGGCTATCAGCAAATGCTTTCAACGTAATTGCTGAATTTTCGATAAAGAATGGCAGACTGCCATCGGTATTTTTCAGCTTCAGGTAATACATTTCGGGTAAATCAACTTTACCGCTGAAAGCGAATTTGCCGTCTTTAACCTGAACCGAGTCGGCGGTGATCATTTTGCCTTCCTCACGTTTTTTGAGCATCACCCAACCGGTATCGGCACCTGTAATTGTACCATCGATGGTATACCCATCCGTTTTTTTATTGTTACACGATACAACCGAAAATAGAACAGCGAGTATTATACTGCCTGCAAGTAATCTTTTCATATTTGATTTGTTTAAGGGATTATTGGGTGCAAAAGTATGTTTTTTTTAATCACCGCAGGATGTGTATTTGGAGTGCTCAGATATGCAAAGGAGTTTTATTTCAGTGTACCGTTTGGCCCTGATTTGTGACATACACTCCCGGAATTTATCATTGTTTTTCTTTCCTGGGAACAAAAATATATTCGAACAACAAAATAAACAGGAAGGTAAAAAACGCGCTCACAATAACACGCAGAAGGGTTTGCCAGAACTCATCGAAACTGAAAACATCCAGCAAATTCAGAAAGAGTTGATGCGCAAAAATCATCAGCAAGGCATAGGCTATAAACCATTTAAGTCCCATTTGCTGAAGCTTGGGCTGAGTAGTAATATCATAATCCGGTTTTTCGCCCACAAACTTTATAATCAATGGCCTCATAAATCCAGCGAAAATGCTGCTGGCTGCATGCAAACCAAGCGTTCCACTAAAAAGATCCACCGTTAATCCCGTAAAAAATGACAACAACAACAAAAGCCAGCCCGGAGTTTCGAATGGCAGGAGCAGGATAAATAAAATATAAATATATGGATTAAGGAATCCATAGAAGTTGATTTTATTCATGACAAGAACCTGAATAAGAACCAACGTGATAAACCTGGCTATATTGCTGAAAACCAACCTATTCATCTTTGATCCCTTCCGTACTTTTTTCGAGTGATTCCTGTTCTACTTTCATCAGGTTTTTAACTACATACACATACTGCAGGGCATTAAAATCAACACTGAATTTAAAAGGGATGGTATAGAAATGTTCGCCCTGTTCAACCCTGAAATCGGTAATGGTGCCAATCATAAGTCCGGCCGGGAAAATATAGGAATACCCGCTGCTGACTATGGTGTCGCCTTTCGAAATTTTAACATGTGCAGGAATATCCGTAAGCGTTCCGTAAATGTGATCAATACCATTCCAGACAATGGTTCCCATCTGGTTATTCTTTATGATCCGTCCGCTGATACGGGTATGTTTATTAAGCATACTCATCACCCAGCTGAAATTTTCGGAAACATTCACCACAGTGCCTACAATTCCATTCGAAGTAATAACAGCCATATCTTTCTGGATGCCGCTGCGGCTGCCTTTATCGAGCATGATGTAATTGTTGCGCTTACCTACGGTATTGAGTACAACTTTAGAGACAATGTATTTATATTGCTGCTTGTAAAGCGTATCGTTCACCCAGAAACTGCTGGTATCATTTTTCAGGAAGGAAACGCCTTTCATTTGCCTGAGCAGCGCATTCTCACGGGCAAGCTGTTCGTTGGTGGTACGAAGTTTCAGGTAATCGGTGGCGTTGCTGACACTGGTATAAAAACGTCCGGTAGCCCGGCTACCGGCTTTCAGAATAGCCGAACTCTGGTAATAGGTTGAGTTTACCAGCAGGGCAACCGAAAATATCTCAAGCAGCAGAAATAACAACAGGAAGTGATACCGGATGATAAAAGCCAGGATATTACGCATAGTCAGCTACGGTATCGGTTGTTAAACGGTATTAAGTTTAATTTTATTTTTAAAAACCATCTTTACCAGGTCAGAGTATCAGATTTTTAGGTGCCGGATGTCACCTTTGTTCCCATTACTTTCACCCTGTTCAGATGTTTACAGATTTTACTGTTAACCCGGAATAAAATGTTGTTGTATAGCAATTTTCAGGGTATCCGGTACCGGCAAACCGGCACACGGAACCCGAATTTTTTTTACTTAATCAGGAAGGTGAATTTATCGAAATTTTTCAATGCAATACCTGTACCGCGAGCTACTGCATGCAAGGGATCGTCAGCAACATGAACGGGCAACTTGGTTTTCATATGAATACGTTTGTCGAGCCCACGCAGCAGCGATCCACCACCGGCAAGATAAATACCGGTTTTGAAAATATCGGCAGCAAGTTCCGGAGGGGTCATTTCGAGAGCATTCAGCACAGCGGCTTCAATTTTCGAAATGGATTTATCGAGAGCATGAGCAATTTCAGCATAGTTTACATATATCTCTTTGGGGATACCTGTGAGCATATCGCGGCCGTGAACTGCATAATCAGGTGGCGGGTTATCAATTTCGGTAAGAGCTGACCCTACTTCGATCTTGATGAGTTCCGAGGTACGTTCTCCAATATTGATATTATGCTGTTTACGCATATATTCTTCGATATCGGCGTTAAAATCGTCGCCGGCAATACGTATTGATTTGTTATTCACGATACCACCAAGGGCAATAACGGCTATTTCGCTGGTACCTCCACCAATGTCGATAACCATGTTTCCGGTAGGTTCGAGTACATCAATACCGATTCCGATAGCAGCAGCCATAGGTTCGTGTATCAGGCGGACTTCTTTGGCACCTGCCTGCTCGGCGGAGTCTTTAACGGCACGTTCCTCCACTTCGGTGATACCCGAAGGGATACAGATTACCATCCTCAAAGCAGGTGGGAAAAGAGTGCGGCTTGGGCCGATCATTTTAATAAATTCACGGATCATATATTCGGCCGACTGAAAATCAGCAATTACGCCATCGCGCAGGGGACGAATAGTTTTAATATTTTCGTGGGTTTTGCCATGCATCATCTGAGCCCGTTTGCCAACGGCAAGCACTTTACCGGTGTTACGCTCAATAGCTATAATCGAAGGTTCATCAACAACAACCTTGTCATTATATATAATGATGGTATTGGCAGTGCCAAGATCCATCGCGATTTCTTTGGTAAGAAATGAAAAAAGTCCCATGAGTTTGTATTCTTCCTTTTAAAATGTGTTTCGTTTTCTTAAAAAATTATTCCGGTTCAACTTCCGGAATCTGACCTAGTGTTTAAAATGTCTGATGCCTGTAAATACCATAACCAGCCCATGCTGGTTGCAATAGTTAATTGAATCTTCATCACGCACCGAGCCTCCGGGTTGTACAACAGCTGTAATTCCTTCCTTGTGAGCTAACTCAACAGAGTCGGCAAACGGGAAGAAAGCATCCGAAGCCATTACAGCATCCGTCAGATCTAGATTAAACTCAGCCGCTTTCGAAATGGCGTGTTTCAGTGCATCCACCCTTGAGGTCATTCCGCATCCTGCGCCTAACAATTTACCGTTTTTGACCAAAACGATAGCATTGCTCTTCAAATGCTTAACGATGATATTTGCAAAGATCAGATCTTTAAGCTGTTGCCCGTCAGGATGAGTATTCGTGACAGCCTTCAGGTCATCAACCGTTTCGGTATGTGTATCCTTTGCCTGTTCGATAACCCCGTTAAGTACCGACTTAAATTGTTTCGCCTGAAAATCAACTGGTTTAATCTGCAAAATTATTCTATTTTTCTTTGACTTTAAGAGTTC
>CAIJPI010000195.1 GCA_903822525.1 uncultured Bacteroidales bacterium
ATGCAACAGTTGTCACCAACGAACCTATTGGAGCGCAAGCACCCATAACACTTCAACAAAAACGTGGAATGGTACGGGCCCGGATCCATGGCCTTACACTCAGCCTACTATGACTACGGTTGCTCAAAATGCCTGTGAAAGCTGCCATAATCCACACAACGGTGCCTCAAATGTTATGCTATTGAAGTACCAGGCTGAAGAAAGCAACTGCCTGGATTGCCATTCAGGAAGTGTAGCGGCAAAAAACATCGCCACCCAGTTTGCCAAAACCTACAAGCATAATATTACAGGTTATACAAATATTCACCTTGCCAATGAAACGGCACAGGTTACCAGTATGCATGTTGAATGTGTTGACTGCCACAATCCGCATGCAGCAAAAAATCAAGCTGCAACAGCTCCTGCTGTAAATGGATTTCTGGCTGGGGTAAAAGGGATAAACCAGAGCGGAGTGGCGGTAGATCCCGCTATTAATTCATATGAGATTTGTTATCGTTGCCATGCCGGAAGTGCCGGGGCGCCTGCTTCCACCATTCCCAGGGTAATTGTTCAGAATAATACACGCCTTGAATTTGCGCCGGGTAACCCATCCTACCACTCCGTTGCGGCTGCTGGAGTAAATCCCAATGTTCCCAGTCTGATTTCGCCATGGACAACATCAAGCAGAATGTACTGTACTGACTGTCATGCAAGTGACGGAACAGGGTCGCCAGCAGGTCCACACGGTTCAATTTATCCCCGAATCCTTAAACTGCAGTATTTAACAGCTGACAATACAAATGAATCAGCAGCTGCATATGCATTATGCTATAGTTGCCATAGCCGTACTTCTATACTTGGGGATATTTCTTTTAAAGAACACAGTAAACATATCGTAGGCGAAAGAACACCTTGTATAACCTGTCATGATGCACATGGTATCAGCAGCACCCAGGGAAACAGTACGAACAACAGCAACCTTATTAATTTCTGGACTACAATTGTTACCAATAGTTCAGGAGGCATACGTAGGTTTGACGATCAGGGATTATATACAGGGCGCTGTTACCTGACATGTCATGGAGAGAATCACAACCCACTCAGTTATTAGTTAGAGTAATAATTGTAACCTGATATGAAAATAATCAGTTTTCGTGTTAAAATTATCGGGACAATTATTCTCGTAGTATCTCTTTTTTCGATTGGATCATTTGCTCTGTTCAATATTATTCTGAGCAATAAATTATTGAATCATACCGTGGAATCCTACAACCAGATAAATTTGCTTAGAGATCAGTATTATTTTACCATCAGCCAGCATAAAGGGAAACCCATCAAATCAATTCTGGAGAATATTGAGAAGAATAAAGAAGTTTTGCGCGCCTATCTTGTAAATTCCAGGTCACAGGTTATCTATCCGAAAAGCTACTCTTCACTAAACAAGGATACTACTAAATTCGCAGGACTGTATACTCAGGATAAAGATATTTCAATCATCAATTATCAGAATGCATCCACACCCTATTACCGCATTTTTATTCGTTTGCAGAACACCCCGTCATGTCATTCGTGCCACAATCCTACCTCCCAGAAAAACCTTGGGATGATTGTGATGGACATCTCAAATAATGAAACCCAGCAAATAGTAACCCTAACCAGAAAATTCAGTATTTATTATACCCTTTTCATTTTATTGACCATTTTCACACTTGTTGCTTTTCTGCACTATAAATACATCAGAAAATCGCTGAATCAATTCCGGGAAGCAATCAAACTAATTAACGAAGGAAACCTCGAAAACAGGATGGACATACCGGAAGTAAGGGAATTTGGCACACTTGGAAAAGATTTCAACAAGATGGTCGATACTTTTGAAAATGCACAGGTTCAACTTCAAACCTACCATCAGAAAGAATTGCAAAACTCTCAGAAACTTGCTACCATAGGTGAGATGTCGGCCAGGATAGCTCATGAAATAAGGAACCCTATAACCGGGATTGCGAGGGCTATGGAGATTATTGTTGCCGATATGAAAGAATCAGATCACATACCTATACTTGAAGAAATTCAGCGTCAGGCTAACCGTGTAAACCAGGCTATTTCCAATATGCTGCAGTTTTCGCGGTCAAAAGATCTTTCGTGCGTACCGGGTGATATTAACGAAGTAATAAAATCCTTGGTTTTTTTCCTGCGAAACCAGGCACATGACAAAACCATTTCTTTTGAACTCGATCTGCCGGAAAACATCCCTCAATTTTCTTTCGATCATGAACTTATTGAAAATGTGTTGCTTAACCTGAGTTTTAATGCCATATCTGCAATACCGGGAACGGGAATAATAACGTATAAAACTTGGTACCATTCTTTAAAGAAATCAGTAATACTTTCAATTAGGGATAATGGAAATGGAGTTCCTCCGGAAAAAGCTGAAGAAATATTTAAACCTTTCTTTACAACAAGTACAAAAGGAACAGGACTAGGCCTTGCCATATCCAAGGACATCATAGAGAAACACAACGGACGGCTTTGGTTTCATAACAATATGGATTCAGGTTGTACATTTTTCATTTCATTACCCATAGAAATGGCGTATCTTCGATAACATTTTAAATAATATCTTAAATGAAACAGTTAAAAATCCTTATAATTGAGGATGAGAAATTGATCCGCTGGTCGCTGGAGAAACACCTAACATCCAAGGGATATGTTGTTTTCTCAGCTGAATCAGGGGAAGAAGGAATAAAACTTTTTGAGCTGAACCGTCCTGAAATCGTTTTTGTGGATAACAAACTCCCAGGGCTGCAGGGACTTGATGTTATTTTGAAATTAAAATCACTTGACAATGAATCCATAATTGTTTTCATGACAGCCTACGGTTCAATTGAGACTGCTGTTAATGCCATGAAGGCCGGAGCTACTGAGTACATTAATAAGCCCTTTGCGTTTGAGGAAATTGAAGTAATTCTGGATAATATTAAAAACAAAATAAGTATTATTAAAGAAATCCAGTTGCTGAGAAGGCAGCAAAAAGACATTATCACATTTGATCATATTATTGGAGAAACGCCTCTTTTTAAGCAAATTATTCAACTTTCGAAGAAAATAGCGAAGACAAAATCAACCACTATTCTATTGCTTGGTGAAAGTGGTACCGGTAAAGATATGTTTGCACATGCCATTCATAACGAAAGTACCCGGAACGAAAAACCATTTGTTACAATTAATTGCTCCTCCCTTCCTGAAACGCTTTTGGAAAGCGAGCTCTTTGGCCATGAAAAAGGTGCTTTTACTGATGCAAAACATTTGAAAAAAGGACTTTTTGAAATAGCAGAAGGAGGCACAGTTTTCCTGGATGAAATCGGTGAGATTAATCAGGCTACCCAGATCAAATTACTTGGGATACTCGAAAACAGGATCGTCCGTCGCCTGGGAGGAACCGTGAATATTCCTGTGGATATCAGGATAATTGCAGCTACCAACAGGGATTTGAAGAAAGCGGTTGATGAAAAATCTTTCAGGGAAGATCTCTACTACCGGCTTAAAGTATTCCAAATCACACTTCCGTCTTTACGCGAACGAATTCAGGATATTCCGATCCTGACAGAATACTTCATCAAATATTATAATCATCAGTTTCAAAAAAATATCACAAAACTTAATGATTCTGTTGTGCGCTTATTAATGCAATATGCTTGGCCGGGAAATGTAAGGGAATTGAGGAATGTTATTGAACGGGCTGTAATTCTCGAAACCATGAACACCCTTCATGCCGATAGCCTGCCGGGAGAAATTGTTTCTAATCATGAAATTCCTAAAGTATCTACCCATAGTGCAGATAACGTGTTTATTGCATCCGAAAAATCCGACTTGCCATTTGAGATAAATATTCCGGCTTCCGGCTTTTCTCTGTACGATATTGAAAAGCAGATTATAAAACAGGCACTGCAAAAAACTGATAATAACCAGACCCAGACTTCAAAACTGTTAGGAATTTCGAGAGATACACTCAGGTATAAAGTCAAGAAATACCGTTTATAATCAGCAGTGGGTTATATCGCCCACCCGCATTGGGTTATTTCACCCAAGCCTACATTCTTTTAAATATTATAGGCGATTCCTCATACAGCAATATGAATTTAACATTTATAATACTATATATCAGCAACTTAATAGCTTAATAATCTGAAACAACAAATTAATCAAGTGAAACTTGTAGGTAAAGAAATATGAATTTTATATTTACATGAGCTGCTATTCTCTTTTAAACCATTGTTTGCTAGCTATTTAATCTAATGTGAGATTTATATAAATTACTACCTCAATAATGTGTATTTCTGCTTTTTTCTAAATTTTTCTCAACGCATCAAATATATTATAAGTTAATAATTCTCATATACACCTGTATATGTGTGACTTATATATAATGGCATGTATATTGATACATATGTATTGAGACTTATATTAACCCAAACAAAATAACAAATGAAAAAACTTAATCTATTTTTCACTTTAGCCACCCTATTGCTGGTTTCTCAACTTGGTTTTGCGCAGATCACTGGTTCTGCGCATGATTTCTCTACTCAAAGCTGGAACACTACAACCGAAATTTGTATTGTTTGCCACACTCCGCATAATGCAAACACAACAGTTCTGAATGCTCCTTTATGGAATCATGCTCTTTCAACTGTAGCAACCTATGCAATGTATTCGTCGGCTACAATGAATTCAATTGCAGGCCAGCCTGATGGAAGTTCAAAATTATGCCTGAGTTGCCATGACGGAACTGTTGCACTCGAAAACTTCGGTGGCGTAACTGCAGGAACAAATGTAATGACCGGAGGATCTTTGATGGGTACCGACCTGAGCAACGACCACCCGATTTCGATCACCTATGATGCTGCTTTAGCTGCAGCTGACGGAGGATTGTACAATCCTACCACCACGCAATCCGGTTTGGGCGGAACTATCAGCGCCACCATGCTTATTGGCAATAAAATGCAATGTTCATCCTGTCATGATGTACACAACAGTGCCGGAACAACAAATGGCCTGTTATTAAAATCCAATACAGCAAGTGCATTATGTTTAACCTGCCACGACAAATAAAGAGATTTGAAGTTCGCGATATCGCGAATAATAGTCAGAGGGGCGGAAGATTTTCGCCCTTTTTTTCTGCTAAACAGAGGTAAAATTTTAATGCAACACTACAAGCTTAATTGACTTTTTGACGAAATAACATCCTAAAAATGGCCATTAAAACACTGCTAATACTAATTTTTGCATCACTGGTAATATCTTGCAGCCGATCCATTACCTCAGGCTCAGGACCTGACAACCTGGTAATTTATCCGGCTCCTCCTGATACTGCCCGTATTCAATTTTTAACGCATATAAGCAACTCTCAGGATGTTACCGGAAACCGGAATTCCTTTTCAAAATTCATTTTTGGCGAACCCGAAAATATCGTGATTAACAAACCATATGGAATTGCTGTTTCCAGGGGTAAAATTCTGATTTGCGACACCTTCATCCATGGTCTGGTTATAATCGATATGAAAAAAAACACATTTGAACAGTTTATTCCCACAGGGAAAGGCGAACTTAAAGTTCCAATCAATTGCTTTGTCGACAAAAAAGGATTTAGATACATTGCTGATTCTGAAAGGAAGCAAGTGGTAGTTTTTGATGAAAACGGTAATTATATCAGTTGTTTCGGTGAAGCAGAAGCCTTTAAACCTACGGATGTATTTGTTGAAAATGACAAGATTTATGTTGCTAACCTGGAGGGGCACCAAATTAACGTTTATAGCAATGATTCGAGCTATTCACTACTGAACACCTTCCCTGAAGTAAACAAAAGCAATCCAGAAAGCTTGTTTTCCCCGACGAACCTCTTTGTTACTGAAAACAAAGTGTATGTTACTGATTTTGGTGATTTTAAAATAAAAACCTATACACATGAAGGAGAATTCGTTAGTTCGATAGGCTCCTATGGGCAGGGTATAGGGCAATTTGTACGCCCGAAAGGGATTGCTGTTGACAGGGATTCAAATTTATTTGTTGTTGATGCTGGTTTTGAAAACACGCAGATTTTCAGCAAGGAAGGTGATTTACTCATGTTTTTTGGTGGCAACTATAAAGGCCCCGGCGATATGTGGCTGCCGGCAAAAGTTACCCTTGATTATGATAACCTCAACTACCTGGAAAAATATGTTGATCCGGACTACAAACTCAAATACCTGGTTTTGGTAACAAACCAGTTTGGTCCGGATAAAATAAGCATTTATGGCGCTATCGAACCTCGTAAAGCAGGTGAGAAAGGAACGCAGAAATCAAGCAGGAACAGCAAAAAGAGCAAAGGGAACAGAAAAGATCCTATGTTTTAGTTAAGTTGCTAAAGTACATTTAATTGTGTGTAAAAATATGTTCAGCAAATCCACAAACAGTATACATAAGAATTTCAGATGGCAGGTAACAATCTTGCTGATCTTTATCGTATACCTGTCCGGATGCTCGACCTCAACTAATTTCAAAGCTCTTTCCTTCTTCTTTGATGGAGTTCCTGATCCTTCAAAAGCGGCTTCGACACAATTAAACGATTCACTTAAAAGGGAGGACACCTTAGCATTTGCGCTAAACCCGGCCAATAAAGGTCCTCAAATGCAACTGCATTCGCCATATCAGGATAAGCAATGTAACTCCTGCCACGATCAGAGCAAGATGGGTAAACTAATCAAGAACCTGCCTGATTTATGTTACCAGTGTCACGAAGATTTCAGCACCAGGTATAAGGTAATGCATGGCCCCGTTGCCGGAGGCCAGTGCAGCGTTTGCCACAGCCCACACATGTCTCTGAATGCTGATCTTTTAGTTCGGACAGGACAGTCACAATGTTTGCATTGTCATGAAAGCGGAGAGATTTTCAAAACCGCTGTCCATCAGGATAATAAAGAAACCAACTGTACTGAATGTCACAATCCTCACGGAGGGAACGACAGAAATATTTTACGTTAATACTATGAGTATAAAAGCGAAATACCTGATAATTATACTGGCTCTGCTGGTAATAACGGGTGATGCTTTGTCGCAAAGTACCGGCGATCCGAAATATTTCTGGAAAATACACTCTGTTACCGGCGAATTCCTTTTCAATGGATTTTACAGGGAACAGGAGCGAACCGGTCTTGATATAAATGAATATCAGAAAAGCTCTTACCTTACGGGAGGTGTGATTATTAAAACAAACAGCTCAATTCTGCATAAAAATTTCTTGACACTTGATATTGATGCCGGGTATATGCCTGCAACAAGCAGGGACAATTTCCTGGTAATACCCGATCAGGCTGAAGTAAGTACAATTAAAAAAATCGGAGGAATCAGTGCGACGTTTTTTCAACAAAAGAACATTACACTAAACGTATTCGGGAACTATGAAGAACGCTATTTCGCCCGCGAAAACCTTACTGATATTAAATCAATAGATCGCAACTGGGGGACCATTTTAAACTACAATAACAAATACCTGCCTGTAGCCCTGGATTTTCATAGTAAAAAATGGAATGAAGAAGAATTACAGACAGGACGGAATTATACGTTGGATCAAAACCTGTTTAGTGCCCGGATAAGCAAATCATTTACAAAGCGCGACAGAAATGATCTGCGTTATTCACATGATGATAATGTTAACATAAACCAGAATTTGTTCCGCGTTGCCAATACTATTGACAATATTGACTTTATAAGCCGGATAGACCTCGACAAAAAACAGAAATACAGTCTCAATACCACAATCACGAATTTAAACCAACGCGGATATACGAATGTAAAGCGTTTCCAGGCCAGCGAAGGCATTCAGGCTCAATTACCGGCTAACTTATCGCTTTTCGGCAACTACAATTTCTATAAAACCCGTTTTGAATCCAGTGACCTGCTTCAACATACTATCAACAGCAGTTTGCAGCACAAACTTTATCAAAGCCTGCAATCGAGAATTAATTTTGAATATAATTTTCTCAGGCACACTGTGTACCAGGAATACAACACCAAGACAGGTTTTGAACTGAATTATACAAAAAAAATCCCGCATGGCAGGTTATTACTATCTTATAAATTCGACAAATACCGTCAGAATTATACTGCCGATCCTTCGGACCTTACTATGACTAACGAGCAATACACATTGTCAGACACTAAAATTGTATTGTTACGGCTCCCTGATATTGAAACGGGATCGGTAATTGTAAAAGATGTTACCGGAACACTGTTTTATCAGATCGGGCTGGATTATATACTTATTGAGAGGAACAAATATATAGAAATCAGAAGAATTCCAGGAGGACTGATTGCTGATAATTCGGTTATATTAATTGATTATACGGCTATTCAACCCGGCTCATACGAGTATGATGCCAACACACATGTATTTAATACAAGTGTTTACCTTCTTGATAACTTACTTTCATTTTATTACAGATTTTCCACTCAGGATTACTCAAACCTTGTAACTACTGAATTTGTAACCCTGAATTATTTTACACAGAACCTGGCCGGATTCCGCATCGATTATAATTTTATAAATGCAGGTGCTGAATATGAGGACTACAGGAGTTCAATTCTGCCTTATCACATGTGGCGGTATTATGTCACTTTTCAGAAAAATGTCGGGAAGAAATTAATGCTTATGCTTAATGGCAACATGCAGGATTATATAATGCTCGACAAACCTGAGCCGGAATATCAAAGATACCTGGATCTGACCGGGAAAGCCATCTATACCATTTACAGGAGTACCAATATCAATCTCGATTTGATGTACCGCAAGCAGACCGGACGGGGTATTGATCTGGATCTGCTAACTGCGAAGACCGAAATTACGTCTTCGGTAAACCGACTTTATTTTACCCTGGGACTGGAGGTTTACAAGCGAAACTATGTGGGTGAAGTCATCAATTTCAAAGGAACATACTTTAAAATTGTCAGAAAGTTTTAATCATGGAAAAATCGTTGCTCTTTTTTGTCTTGCCCCCTTTCGTTTCATTACTTGGATTTTTCAATCAAAGTACATTTGAAAAAGGAAAGAATTCTGAATCCGGGCTGGTTTATAATCAAAGGCTTGTGGAAGATCCGAAATGCACCGATTGCCACAGCGACCTGCTCGAGAGCACATTACAACACGGACCGGCAGCCGAATCCTGTGAGAATTGCCATACAGTTAATTTGAAGGACCATACCGAAAACGGTGCCAGAGGGCTTAACCTGGTAAAGAATGTGCCGGATTTGTGCTACAAATGCCATACTGATGTAAAAACAGATCTTAATGCTTCGCTCAATGTGCATGAGGCAATGAAAATTGAAAACAGTTGCACAACTTGCCATTCACCGCATTCGTCCGATGAGAAAAAACTTTTGGTAGCGCAGCAGAAAAAGCTCTGCCTGAGCTGTCACAACAAAGATGTTACTTCGAAAGGCGAAAAAACAATAAATATCAAAAGTCTTCTTGCTACTGCTAAAGTTATACATCCGCCAGTAGAAAACGGGTGTGTTGTTTGCCATCAGCCACATGCTTCTTCTAATAATTATTTACTTATCAGTTCATTTCCAAAAGGCAACTACGCTCCGGCTGTAAGGGACACTTTTGGCTTGTGTTGGGAATGCCACGACAGTGATTTGCTGGAACTGGCTAAAACCGATGCTGCTACCGAATTCAGGGATGGGGACCGTAATCTTCATTTCGTTCATATGAACGGAAAAAAGTCGAGAAGCTGTGTAATTTGTCATAATGTGCATGCATCGGTCAATGAGCATCTGATTGAAGAAAAGGTGAAATTCGGAGACTGGGAATTGCCCATACGGTTTATACCGGCAGAGGATGGAGGATCCTGTTTCCCGGGTTGCCATTCAGAAAAAAAATATACACGATAATAACTTGTCTGAGGATTGAACTTATATAAACGGCTTATGTTTTTAAGTAATTCAATACCATTGTTTTAGAATTGCAGTATGTGTAACTATCCTGATAGGGATATTGATCTGTTAAAATTGCTTTCCAGGAGTTCAATTATTTTGGTCCTGGTTTTTGCATTTTATAGTGGCTATACACAAAAATCTGCCGGAGTTGAGTCAAACAAAGGGTATTCAGATGCCATTTCACATGCTGATAAACTATTGCTTGAAGATAATTATTTACAGGCTTTAAATGAATATGAAAGAGCCTGGAATCTTTACCAGCGGCAAAAATATCCCGAAAAGAAAATTGACCAGATCACTAAAATACTTGCCAATCCGGCGTTAAGCAAGACACTTTTCGAAAAAACAATACATCAGGGCGACAGCTGTTTTCTGGCTAAGGATTTTAAAAATGCCAATATAAAATATTATAATGCCTTACGGATTGATCCGGCTGCTCCATATCCGAAGGAAAGGCTAAGCGAGATTTCAAAACTATATGCAGATCCTGAAAACGAAACACGCTATAGAATTATCCTTATTCATGCAGGGAAAGCTTTAAATCGTACCCAATATGATAAGGCTATCAATTTTTACCAACAAGCACTTTTGATGAAACCATCGGAAAAATGGTTAAATCAAAAAATCACAGAAACCATAAGCCTTAAGGAGAAAAATGCAGCCGGGATGGATCCGTATACCCGCCTCATAACAGAAGCTGACAATTTCATGGACCAAACAAAATGGACCGAAGCCAGAACATCGTTTGTAAAAGCATCATCTTTACGACCAAAAGAGAACTATCCGGCTGCAAGAATTGTATTAATTGATCATCTGCTCCATTTCAATTATACAGGCCAACGAACTTACGCCAACCTGATTAGCGACGCTGATGCATTTTACAAGTTGCAGGATTATAATAATGCAGGGATCCATTACCAGGTAGCTCTTAACATGAAACCTGAGGAGCAGTATCCAAAAAGCATGCTTAAAAAAATTGAGCATAGCAAGCGTCAGGTTAATGCTTCGCCAGAGGACTATGAAGCATCTGTTGCCAATGCGGATATCCTGAGTTCAGCCGGAGATCAGGAAGCAGCCCTTATCGCTTTTAAGAAGTGTGATACATTCGTACCTGGTGACAACTATGTACAATCGAGAATCACTGAACTCACAAAACAGGCGAAACCAAATACAAGTAACCGGGAGGCATACCTGATTGCGGTTTCAAAAGGAGACAAATCGGTGGCAGCATCCAATTATACCAAAGCCTTATCCGAATACCGTTACGCTTCGTGGCTTATGCCTGATGAAACGTATCCCAAAGCAAAAATTGAAGAAATCCAGCTTATCACGCAAAAAGCTAAGCCTGAAAAAGAAAACTTACAATCGGTTTCAACCAATGAAATTGCTGTCGTAAGCCAGAATCCTGCTTTAACTAAAGATTCTATTTCAGTAAAACAAAGCGCAGCCTCTGAAACCCCAACTCTTCAAAAAACAGTTGAATACAGCGGTATTGCAGAGAAAAAAGCAACTGAGATCAAGGAAAAAACGAATCTTGCACTAACTCCGGAATCCCCCTCAAAAATTGAAAATTATGATGTAAAATCGAAAAACGAAAACTCTTCAAGTTTTGAAAATCCTGGAGAAATAATTTCTCAGCATGAGCCTGTCCAAATAAACTCAACTGACAAACTTCCGAAAAACGAAATATCTAAAAATAATTCTCCGGCAACTGCTTTGCCTCAACTAGCTGACGTAAAGCCTCGTACTCAGCAAACTGGCCGGGTAGAGCAAAATAATACTTCGGTTCAAAAAACTACCACGAGTAAGCTTCCGGTAAGCAAACCAACAGTGGATCAGCAAAATACTGCCCTTGAAAAATACAGGCAGGCCATTGAATTTGCAGATAAAGCCCGTGACGAAAAAAACTACACATTTGCAGTAAATGGGTACAAAGCGGCACTTAAACTAAAGCCAGCTGAAAAATATCCGCAGGAACAAATCAACACAATAAATCAGATTCAAAACCAGTCAAATTCGTCACAGGATAAGTATAAATCATTACTATCATCAGCAGACAAAGCCTTCGCTGAAAAGGATTACAACAAAGCGTTGACTACCTATCAGAAAGCATTGGAACTAGAACCTACTCAAAAATACCCGCAGGGAAAAATTGCATCAATCAATATTATTCTGGGGCAGCAGAAAGCTTTAAATGAAAACTACAACAAGGTTATTGCTTCCGCAGATCGCGCTTTTGATGAAAAGAAATACAAGGATGCAATTGCTTCCTATACTGCAGCGTTGAAATTGAGGCCAACAGAAGCCTATCCGAAAGAGAAAGCAGCTCAACTGAATACATTGCTTGGGCAAACAAGCGAACAGCAGGAAAACTATCTGAAAGCCATTGCTGAAGCAGATAAAAATTATACTGAAAAGAAATTTGAAGAGTCATTGTCCGGCTACCAGGCTGCTTCGCAAATAAAGCCCGGGGAGGCATATCCAAAACAAAGAATTGCCGCTATTAACGTAAAATCAGGTCAGCAAAAAGCACTGCTGGCGAAGTACTATGATGCCATTCAAAAAGCCGATCAGGCGTATAACACTAAAGATTTTATAACTGCAATAACCGAATATAAAACGGCTTTAGCCTTATCACCTTCTCAAAGTTACCCTAAAGAGCAGATAGAGTCAATAAATGCACTTTTGGCCCGGCAGAAAGTAACAAATGATAACTATGCAAAAGCCGTTATGGCGGCCGAAAAAGCTTTTGCAGCCAAAGATTACCTTTTGGCAGTCTCCGGCTTTCAGGCAGCCCTCGAATATAAACCTGAAGAAAGCTATCCCCGCGAAAAAATCACAATTATCAACGGGATTTTAGCCCTGGATAAAGAAAAGCTCGACAGGCAATACGCAGGCTACATAAGTCAGGCTGATGCTTTTTACACAGCTCAGGATTTGCTTTTAGCGCAGGAGACGTATAAAATGGCATCGCTGCTCAAACCTGATGAAGATTACCCAAAAATTAGGTATGATAAAATTGCCGGTACACTCATTGCCAAAGCGAAAGCTTTAAAGGAAGCTTATGAAATTACTATTAACGATGCTGACAAAGCATACAAATCACAATATATGGATCAGGCGGTTTTGTTATATTCCAGAGCGCTGGAAATCAAGCCCGGAGAAATATATCCCGGACAGATGATCGCCCGTATCAGAAAACATATGATAGACAACTCTGTAATTGAAGTAAGTGCCGAAAGTTTCACCCTGAAAAAGGATTTGGAAAAACGCTTCCTTTTCAAGCCTGTTGATATAAATTTACGAAAGCATAACTATCTGGTAGTCAGAGCACGTACATCCGGCAAATCCACTCCGAAATTATATATAAATTATGGCAGAGAAAGCATGAAAAACGGAGGTGTGGTTCTTAAAAACATTCAGTCAGAAATCCTGAACGATTTTGTAATCGACATCAGCATTCAGGATAAATGGTTCCGCGAAGACAACAATTGGTTAAGCTTTTATTCTGAAAACGGAGATTTAGAGGTGGCGTCTATCAGGATTTCGCAGGGAAAGTAGATCGAAAAATATATGATTTGATTTTATGACGGTAGCTACCGGGAATTTAATTGATTTTAATATGATAGCTGCCAAAATTACACGCATATATATATTCCTACGGCGGATGGTCAGAAGCGAAGATGCAGGAGTGGATTTCGGACTTTGGAAGAGTTTCATCAAGGCGGACCTTATATGCCCTCTCGACCTGCATTCGGGAAGAGTCGCACGAAGGCCTGGTTTGCTGACCAGGAAACACGACGACTGGCAGGCTACAGAAGTATTGACGTTCAATTTGCGTACTTTTGATCCTTCCGACCCGGTGAAATACGACTTTGCTTATACGGGTATGGTGTAAATGAGAAATTTTAATCGCCTTATCTATATACAGATGATTGACACTGACATAGAAAATTTTATAAAAAGCAACACGGCTGTTCTGCTCTACTTTTATAATGATAACTGTGCTCCCTGCAAAATACTGCGACCCAAAGTTCAGGAAATGATAGAATCAGATTTTTCCGAAATACAATTCCGACTAATCAATGCTGAACACTATCCCGCAACGGCTGTACAATATGGTGTGTTTTCATCCCCGACCCTGCTGGTATTTTTCGAAGGAAAAGAATATATACGCGAAAGCAAAAATATATCAATCAGCGAATTACACGATAAAACAGAACGAATTTACCGGATGATCTTTTAACCATTCTGTTTCCTGATAAGGAGGAATTCTTGGTTCCGGGTTCCGGGTTCCGGGTGCCGGATTCTATATTCCAGATTCCACTTTCCAGATTCCACTTTCCAGATTCAATCCCTTACCTTCCCGAATTGAACATTCCTCTTCCGGGTCTGTTTCTTGTTTAATAATCTAACTGATAAATTAAACACAAAAATAAATTTCACTGGTATGAAAATCTTATCATTAACTTTAATCCTCTTAATTTCGGGTATGTTAAGCCTTGCACAACAAGCCAATTTTCACAGTTTCAAAACCAAGACCATTGATGGAAAGCCATTTGACCTTGCAAGCCTGAAAGGAAAAAAGGTACTGGTTGTAAATACTGCATCCCGGTGTGGACACACACCTCAGTATAAAGATTTACAGGCACTCTACCTTAAATATGGCAGCGACAAATTTGTTATTATCGGCTTTCCTGCCAATAACTTCCTTCATCAGGAACCGGGTACAAATGCTGAAATCAAGCAATTCTGCACACAGGAATACCAGGTTACTTTTCCAATGATGCAAAAAATCTCAGTAAAAGGCAACGACATGGATCCTATTTACAAATGGCTCACAACCAAAGCACTGAATGGCAAAATGGATGCAGAGGTAAGCTGGAACTTCCAGAAATTTATGATTGATGAAAAAGGCAACCTGGTCGATAGTGCATCACCGGGAACAAGCCCGACCAACGAGAAAATAGTGAAGTGGATTACCTCTAAATAGAGATCATAGCTCTTCTTATAAATTGAATTGTAAAAACCGGATCATTTTATACTGATTCCGGTTTTTGCGTTTAATTAATTTGCGGAATAAAAGAATTAGTCAAAGCCAGGATAAGGAAAACGGATATTTGTCTTTCATGAAAACAGGTTGAAAATACGGCTTCAATTAGAATTCCTATCACTTTTTTAAACTCGAAAATAGCTTTGGACATGGGTTCATTTTGAACGAATAAGCCAATAAGTCGTTAAAAAATGGTATTATTGTACAATTTTATAGTGATCATCATCATCAGAAGTACATGGATAATTTCAGCGATTCACATACAGCCCGGCATGTTATGCATGCATTTGCCATCGAAACACAGGCGATTCAAAAATATCTGTGGTTTGCAAAAGTTGCCACTAAAGAGGGTTATCAGCAGATAGCAGCTATTTTCACTGAAACGGCAGAACAAAAGAAGTCACATTGCAAAACGTTGTTCCGTTTTCTTGAAGGCTGCGAACTTCAGGTAACTTCAACTTTTAAAGCTGAGTCTATAGGAAGTACAAGCGAAAACTTAGTGGCAGCATTTGAGGCTGAAAGAAATCAGTCGGAAACGGTATTCGCTGAATTTGAGCAGGCTGCGTGGGCTGAAGAGTTTAAGCAGGTTGCCACAAAACTGAAGCTATTCAGGCAGATAAAAACGTTTTATGCTGAGCGTTTCGAAAAACTGGCCGCAAATATCGAAAATGGCCAAGTCTTCAAAAGGGACAAAAAAGTAAAATGGATATGCCGTAAATGCGGGCTAATCTACGAAAGTGATCGGGCGTTAAAAAACTGTCCCGGATGCGAGCATCCACAGGCATATTTTGAGATTCTTGCTGAGAATTATTAAACCTTTGAAACATTGAAACCCTTATTTTTGTTACATACTATAAAACACGGATAATCAAACAACACGGCATGGCGGGCAACACGATCAAAAAACAGGTTCAGCAAATCTCAACAACTTTTAACAAGGATCAGGTTTTAAGCGATTACAGGATTGCCAACGAGAGCAGGCAGGCCAGTTTGATGGGTCGCCGTGAAGTGCTCACCGGAAAAGGGAAATTCGGAATTTTTGGCGATGGAAAAGAAGTCGCCCAACTGGCCATGGCCAGTGTTTTCGAAAAAGGCGACTGGCGTTCGGGCTATTACCGCGATCAGACTTTTATGCTCGCTTCGGGGATGATGAAAGTGGAGGAGATTTTTGCCCAGATTTACGGGGATACAAATGCCGACTTCAACCCAATGAATGCAGGCAGGCTGATGAACAACCACTTTGCCAGCCGGAGCCTTGATAAAAACGGAAACTGGAAGCTACTTACCGATCAGAAAAATTCATCCGCCGATATTTCACCCACTGCCGGACAGATGCCCCGATTGTTAGGCCTGGCGCTAACTTCTAAGTTATTTCGAGAAAACCCTTCATTATCACATTTAACCGGGCTGTCACAAAACGGCGATGAAGTAGCATTTGGGACCATTGGCGATGCCAGTACCAGCGAAGGTCATTTCTTTGAAGCTATTAATGCAGCCGGAGTTTTACAGGTTCCATTAGCCATGTCGGTTTGGGACGATGGTTACGGGATATCGGTTCCGAACAAACTTCAAACGACCAAATCAAGCATTTCGGAAGCACTTAAAGGTTTTGAAAAAACAGAAGAAAAAGACGGATTTATAATCTATTCAGCTAAAGGCTGGGATTATGCCGGTTTGTGTAAAATATACCGTGAAGGCATTGACTATTGCCGTAAAAATCATGTTCCGGTGCTGTTTCACATTACAGAAGTTACTCAACCACAAGGCCATAGCACATCAGGGTCGCACGAAAGGTACAAAAATGCCGAACGACTCGAATGGGAAAAAGAATTTGACTGCATACAGCAGATGCGGAAGTGGATTATCACCGAAAGTATTGCTTCAGCCGAAGAGTTAGACAGTATTGAAAATGAATCAGTTGAACGTGTAAAAAATGCGCGTAAAACGGCCTGGAGTCATTACCAGAAACCGCTGCTTCAACTCAGAGATGAATTCCTGAAGATAGCAGATGTTACAACATGTAACTGTGCAAAAACCAACCACATTAATTCCATTAAGGAGGATCTGCGCCAGGTTGCCGAACCTATCCGCAAGGATATTATGTCGGCAGCAAAAAAGATTTTGCGCCTGATCTGCGATTCGTGCAGTAATCCTTCCAATTCTTTAAAAATAAACGTTTCACAATGGCTTGAAAAGGAGCTATCGGTAAGCCGAAAAAAATTCAACACCTATCTTTACAGTGAGTCGGATGAATCGGCCTTAAAAGTCGAAGCAGCGCCTCCAATTTATGCTGATGATGCTTTGATGGTTCCCGGCAGGGAAATATTGCGCGACAACTGGGACTACCAGTTTGAACGAAATGAGAAAATCGTACTTTTTGGCGAAGATGTCGGACTTATTGGTGGCGTAAATCAAACCTATGAGGGCTTGCAGGCTAAGTACGGTGAGAAGCGTATTTTCGATACCGGAATCCGTGAAGCTACTATCATAGGGCAAGGCATTGGGTTGGCGCTGCGTGGATTACGTCCTGTTGCCGAAATTCAGTACTTCGATTACCTGTTGTACGGGCTGCAGGTGATAAGCGATGACCTCGCCACTCTTCAGTACCGAACCCATGGCGGACAGAAGGCACCCCTGATTATAACTACCCGCGGACACAGACTTGAAGGCATATGGCATTCGGGATCACCTTTAAGCATGGTTATCAACAGTATCAGAGGGGTTTATGTGCTTGTGCCCAGAGATATGACGCGTGCAGCCGGGTTTTATAACACCTTGCTTCAATCGGACGAACCTGCTCTTATCATTGAACCGCTGAACGGCTATCGCTTACGTGAAAAAAGACCCTCCAACATTGGTGAGTTCCGGATTCCCCTGGGAGTGCCTGAAGTTATTGAAACCGGAAACGATGTTACTCTGGTAACCTATGGCTCATGCGTACGCGTGGCACAGGATGCGGTATCGCAGCTCCGCGATTTTAAAATATCAGTTGAACTTATTGACGTTCAGTCGCTCGAACCTTTCGACATTCATCACATGATCGCTGAATCGCTCAAAAAGACCAATAAAATTGTATTTTTTGACGAGGACGTCCCCGGGGGCGCCACAGCATACATGCTGCAAAAAGTGATTGAAGAACAGAAAGGGTTCCAATACCTTGATACCGAACCCCGCACAGTAACAGCCCAGGCTCACAGGGCTGCCTATGGTACTGACGGAGATTATTTTTCGAATCCGAATGCCGAGGATGTGTTCGATTGCGTCTACAATATGATGCATGACTATAACCCGATAAAATTCCCAAAAATATTCTAACAGGGGGGTTACTGCCTTGTTTTAATATTGAATTTAAACTCAAATCTGCATCTGCTGTTTTGCTTTTGTATTTCATAAATCAAAAATAATCATAACCGGAATTCATGATTTCAGGCTATGTGATGCTTCCGGCTTCGCCTGGCAAGCCTGTTTAACATTAAATCACTACTTTTGCCAAAATACCCTGACTGGCTTTTAAGTTAATCATGAAACGATTCCTTTACTACCTTTTGCCTACTCCTGTCCGCCTGTTTGCAAGGCGTTTGTATTACCTGCCTGCTGACACCATCGATTGTATGCTGGGCAGGAGACCTGAAGGAGTTCCTCCGAGAGGAAAGATATTTACCGGCCCGGGTGATTATGTGAAACTAGGCGGGAAATTTCTCACCTATTTCCAGCAACTTGGCGGATTGAAACCCAATGATGCTGTGCTGGATATCGGCTGCGGAATTGGACGGATGGCAGTGCCTCTGACCGGATTTCTGAGCAAAGAGGGTTCCTACGACGGCTTTGATATCGTAAAAAGCGGGATTGACTGGTGTAATACGCATATTGCTCAAAAGCATCCGAATTTTCATTTTCTCTATACAGGCCTTTATAACCAGCTTTATAACACTTCCGACAAGGCCGATGCCAGCCATTTCAGCTTTCCGTATCCGGACGAAAAATTTGATTTCGTTTTCCTGACATCCGTTTTTACACATATGATGCCGGCCGAAGTTGAAACATATTTGCAGGAGATCAGCAGGGTAATGAAACCCGGGGCAAAATGCCTGATTTCATTCTTTATAATAAATTGCGAATCGGAAGATTTAATGATAAAGCAGCCTACACATATGAATTTCCCTATTAATAAAGGATTTTACAGGCTTCATTCATCAAGGGTTGATACCGCTAATGTTGCTTATGATGAGGAATGGCTTTTAGAAAAACTGGAGGATGCCGGTTTAAAGATGGATGATATAAAATACGGTGAATGGTGCGGACGCACTAACTATTTTGATTACCAGGACCTGCTAATTTGCAGTAAAGTATAACCGTAACAACCAAATCGTACTAACTTTGCGTAAAGTTTAAGATATTTGCTTTCCCAACACCCCAGTCTCCAATTGAAACTATCGGTAGTTATTGTAAGTTACAATGTTAAGCACTTCCTCGAGCAGTGCCTCCATTCAGTGCGCGCTGCAGCAGCCGGACTCGATGCCGAACTGTTTGTAGTTGACAATGCTTCGGTAGATGGCTCTGTAAAAATGGTGAAAGAAAAATTCCCCGAGGTTATTTGTATCGCCAATCAGGATAACCCTGGTTTTGCCCGGGCTAATAACCAGGCCATCAGGCTGTCGACAGGAGAATATATACTCTTGTTGAATCCTGACACTATTGTTGAAACCGATACTTTTACTAAGATTATCTCCTTTATGGACAGCCACACTGATGCAGGCGGCCTGGGAGTAAAAATGGTTGACGGAACCGGACGGTTTCTGCCTGAGTCGAAACGCGGACTGCCCACACCAGCAGTAGCCTTCTGTAAAATATTTGGCTTGTCGAGGTTGTTCCCAAAATCGAAAACCTTCAATAAATACCATTTGGGTTATCTCGACAAGGATAAAACCCACCAGGTTGAAATTCTGGCAGGTGCATTTATGATGCTTCGCAGATCGGTTCTCGACAAAGTCGGCCTGCTGGATGAAGATTTTTTTATGTACGGAGAAGATATTGATCTTTCGTACCGGATTATTAAAGCCGGCTACCAGAATTATTACTTCCCCGAAGCACGCATCATACACTACAAAGGAGAGAGCACAAAAAAAGGCAGCTTAAATTATGTATTTGTTTTTTATACTGCCATGATCATTTTTGCACGTAAACACTTTTCTGCAAAAAATGCACAGCTTTTCTCGATTCTTATCAATATCGCTATCTACTTCCGAGCATTTCTGTCGATAGTAAGCAGGGTATTAAAAAACACGCTACTTCCCCTGGCAGATGTAAGTTTGTTGTTTGCCGGTCTGGGCATCATAGCCAGGATATGGGAACAGCAGGTAATTTATCCCTGGGGCGGGCATTATCCTACCGAACTATACCTGTTCGTGATTCCGTCTTTTATTGCTGCTTGGATAGTAAGTATATATTATTCAGGAGGTTATGATAAGCCGCTGAGTCTGTGGAAATCGTACCGTGGACTTGCTGTCGGCACCATTATTATCCTGGTTATTTACGCACTCTTACCTGAACATTACCGGTTTTCACGCTCGCTGATCCTTACCGGCAGTGTCTGGGGTATACTTGCACTTACCTTGTCACGATTACTTTTACATATTTTCCAAATCAGCGGATACCGGATAAATGCCAGTAAAAGCAAGAGATTTGCTGTAGTGGGCGAAGAACCTGAAGTTCAGCGTGTGGCTGATCTGCTTCAGAAAGCATTATCAAATCCCGGATTTATCGGACTGATAAACAGTGGCGCCGGACAAGGTGAAAAAAATGGATTCCTGGGTTCACTTACTCAGATAAAAGACATTATCAATATTTATAAGATCGATGAGCTTATTTTTTGTGCCAAGGATATGCCTGCCGAAAATATTATCGATCAGATGTCGGCCTTGCAGCATACGCAAATTGAATATAAAATTGCGCCTCCCGAAAGCATGTCCATTATCGGAAGCAACTCCATCGATACAGCAGGAGACCTGTATGTAATTGACATTAACTCTATTGGGAGATTTCAGAATAAACGCAGTAAACGCGTATTTGATGTTGGCGTAAGCCTGATGCTGCTGGCATCGTATCCAATAACAGTTTTTATTACAGGGCACCCTTTTACGTACCTGAAAAATATTTTTTCAGTTTTCATTGGGCTTAAGTCAGTTACAGGCTATTACCCCATTGAACAGCACGACCATAAACTGCCTGATATCCGCAAGGGCATTCTTTTCCCAACCGATGCTTTTGATCAGCAGAAACCTGACGACCAGACCATAGGCAGGATAAATATGTTATATGCACGCGATTACAGGATCAGTACCGAATTCAGGCTGTTATACAAAGGTTTCAGGCACCTGGGGCGAAAATGATCTTAATTTTGAACCAAACGGCATATCTGTTTGTTGAGGTATAGTGTATAAGAAATTAAACATGAATATCAGTTAAAACTGACAGCATTAAAGTATTAGGAAACAAAAGAAGAGTATAAAAGCAGAATTTTTCTAATTTTCGGAAACCCTGACCAAACAGCATTAAAAAATATGGTTCTACTGCGAATTGAATGGAAATGGTTTTTAAAAGGATGGAAGTCCAAAGAAAGTATCAATTTGGATTTGGGCCTATTGAAAGATAACATGTATACAAATGCAACTGATCAATAAATCCCAATTTAATGATAAATGAAGTTTCCAGTTAAACTTCTGGCTTCCAACAAAATATTTTACCCACTAAATTGCAATAGCACCAAAAATATAAATCACTCTAAAAACAGCATAACCCCATACCATGGCAAATTTTGAACTGGTAATGCCCAAACTCGGCGAAAGTATTATTGAAGCAACTATTGTGCGCTGGCACAAAAAAGAAGGAGACCAGGTTGTTGAGGATGAATCCATTGCCGATCTTGCAACCGACAAGGTTGACTCCGAAATCCCCTCCCCTGTTGAAGGCATTGTAACCAAACTCTTTTATAAAGAAGGTGATGTTGTTCCGGTAGGAAAGATTATTGCCATTATCAACATGGGTGGTGCAGATGCCGTTGTGCCTGCAGTTTCACAGTCCAACCCGGCACCAGAAGCAAAAGAAGTAAAAGCTGAGGCAGTATCTGCTCCTGCTGCCATACAGCATGTTGAACCTGCAATTGAAAGCAACCGGTTTTATTCTCCTCTGGTGCGAAGCATTGCAAAACAGGAAAATATTCCGTTTGGCGAACTCGAAAATGTGGCAGGAACAGGCAAAGATAACCGCCTTACCAAACAGGATCTGCTTACCTATATTCAAAACCGGGGCACAAAACCTTCAGTTCAGCCTGTTGTGGCTGAAAGACCAAAGGTTCAGGCTCCTGCTGTTACCTCATCAACCGGTGATATCATTATCGAAATGGACCGTATGCGCAGGCTGATTGCCGATCATATGGTAATGTCGAAACAGGTTTCGCCACATGTTACTTCCTTTATTGAAGTGGATGTGACCAATATGGTGCGCTGGCGCGAAAAGATAAAAGATAACTTTACAAAACGCGAAGGTCAAAAAATAACCTATACACCTTTGTTTGTTGAAGCTACAGCCAGGGCACTCCGCGAATTCCCTAATGTAAATGCATCGATTGACGGTTATAAGATCATTCAGCGTAAAGCTATCAACATTGGAATGGCAGCAGCTTTGCCCGATGGCAACCTGATTGTTCCGGTTATAAAAAATGCCGACCAGAAGAACCTCTTAGGCATAGTTAAGGATGTGAATGACCTTGCCGATCGTTCACGTAAAAACAAGCTTAACCCCGATGATATTGCAGGCGGCACTTTTACCATAACTAATTTCGGGTCGTTCGACAGCCTTACAGGCGTTCCTGTAATCAATCAGCCACAGGTTGCTATACTTGGCATTGGTACCATTAAAAAACGCCCCTGGGTGCTCGAAACAGCTGATGGCGATGTGATTGCTATAAGACATATCTGTATGTTATCGCTTTCGTATGATCACAGGCTTGTGGATGGAGCCTTAGCCGGACAATTCATTAAACGTATTCAGCAAATCCTCGAAGGCTTCGATGTAAATATGGCCATTTAGGAATTGTACTGAAACATGAAATAATATTTCTTCCTAAACCAGGTATTTTCTGTTCTTTCAATACCAGATAGAGTTAAAATCCTTAGATGTAACATAAAATAAAGCCCGGCCAGTTTTTATTAGCCGGGTTTTTCATTTGACACCCGAAAAATCAATAATTTAGCCATCTTACACAAAGTAATCATTAGCAGGAACTTTAAGATCCGAATGAATGATTTAGTTGAGTTAACCTCGATCAGAAATACCCATTACGCAATAGCATTTACTTAAGTAATATATTCAAAACCATGCAACTTAATCTTACCAAACCTCTTATCGTATTCGATCTTGAGGCAACCGGCATCAATATTGGCAGCGACAGGATTGTTGAAATTGCCATGCTGAAAATTTTCCCTGACGGACATGAGGAGTTTCGCCGCCACCTGATCAATCCTACCATACCTATGCCTGAGGTGGTAATTGCTATTCATGGTATTACCGATGAGATGGTGAAGGACGAACTCACGTTTAAGGAATTGGCCGGAAACCTCAATGCTTTTATCGGGAACAGCGACTTATCGGGTTTTAATTCAATTAAATACGATATTCCATTGCTGGTAGAAGAGTTTTTACGTGCCGGGGTTGAATTTGATTTGAAAAACCGCCGCATTATCGACGTACAGAATATTTTCCACAAAATGGAACCACGCACCCTTAAAGCTGCCTATAAATTTTATTGCAGTACCGAACTGATTAATGCACACAGTGCCGAAGCCGATACACGTGCAACCTTCGAAGTACTGAAGGCCCAGCTTGAGCGTTACGAAGGACGGGAATACACTGACAAGGACGGGAACGTTTCGACTCCTGTAAGCAATGATATGAATGCGCTGAACGATTTTTCCTATTACAACCGCAATGCCGACCTGGTTGGCCATGTCGTGTTCAATCCGAAAGGACAGGAAGTACTGAATTTCGGCAAACACAAAGGAAAAGTGGTTGAAGAGGTATTCAAAACCGAGCCTTCGTACTACGACTGGATGATGAAAGGAGATTTCCCGCTTTCGACCAAACGGACTATTACGGCGATTAAGTTAAGGAATTTCAATAAAGGTTAGGAGGATATGTGGGATGTTGGATGTTAGATGTGGGATGTTAGATGTGGGATGTGCACTGAGCATTAGGAAGAAAGCAGAACGAGTATACAAAATTTAAGACAATGAAAATTATCTGTATCGGCCGCAATTATGCCGAACATGCCAAAGAGTTGGGCAATGCTGTACCTACCGAGCCGGTTTATTTTATGAAACCGGATTCGGCATTGCTAACCCGCAACCGTCCGTTTTTTTATCCCGACTTCACGAAGGACTTGCATTATGAATGTGAAATTGTTTTACGTATCAATAAGGTGGGGAAATGCATAAATGAGAAATTCGCGTTAACGTATATTGATGCCATTGGTATTGGCATTGATTTCACTGCCCGCGACCTGCAGCAGAAAGCCAAAGAAAAAGGACTTCCATGGGAAAAGGCCAAAGCTTTCGACTTTTCCGCTCCTGTCAGCAGTTTTATCCCTGTTGCCGAATTCGCTGATATGCAGCATATTGCTTTCAGTCTGAATAAAAATGGAGAAACCGTACAGCAGGGGAATACAGCAGACATGATTTTTTCTTATCCTGCCATTATCTCTTATGTTTCACAGTTTATGACTCTTAAAACCGGCGATTATATTTTTACCGGTACCCCGGCCGGCGTTGGACCTGTTGCTATTGGCGATAAACTTGAGGCTTTTGTAGAAGACAGAAAAATGCTCACTGTAAATATAAAATAACCTGCTAATAGCTTGTAATGGCGCAAAGAACGGGATGATACTGCTGAATATACGGATGCTACAGGCAAAACGCGAATTGAATGATTCAGGTGCCGGGTTATTGGTTATTCTTGGAATCATCTCATTTTTAATTTATGCCTCTTATACGGTATTCCTGAAAACCCCGGATGCCTATTACCTGATGGCATTTCTGTTTCTGATTTGTGCATTCCTGCAATCAAACCGAAACGATAAAGCATTTGTAATTACGCATATTCGTAAACCACACATAGAAATCTATTCAGAATACCTTCTACTTACATTCCCTTTTGCCATAAGTAGTTTATTCACTGAGCAGTGGTTCTGTTTCCCTGTTTTGCTTGTAATGCTTTCGGTAGTTCCTTTTATAAGCTACACATTGGTGCAAAAAACTTATTTCAGTGGTATTTCGGCAATCCTTCCTGCTACGGACTTTGAATGGATCAGCGGATTCAGAAAATCATTCCTTTTTCTGATCCCTTTTTATGTATTAGCCATCGGATTTAGCTGGTTCCGGATTTTGCCCTTATTACTATTATGGTTTTTAACCGTTTCGGTTGCTTCATTTTATTCAGAATGTGAACCTTTGCATATTCTGAAGGAAGGCGGATTTTTTGCTAAGGAATTTCTACTTCGAAAACTTCTCCGGCCAACGTTATATTTGCTTCTGCTCTATACTCCTGTTTTATTGATTAACACCATTTTAAACCCTGAGTTCTGGTTATTAAACCTGCTATTTATCCCAATACAACTATCGCTGTTGTATTATTCCGTCTGCCTAAAATATTCCACTTATGAACCCAATAAGAAACAGCTTAGCAACAGCATTATTCTTTCGCTGGTAAGCCTGGGATCTGTAATCCCCTATCTTCTTCCCATTCCTTTGTTATTGGCTGTTTATACATTTGGTAAAGCTGAAAAGAATTTAAAAGAATACTTAAATGATTAAGATACAGAACCTTTCATTCAGTTTTTTAAATCACAAAGTGTTAAATAACATTTCGATTGATTTTCCGGAAAACCACGTATATGGCATTGTCGGCTTAAATGGTGCCGGCAAAACCACTTTTTTCAATGTCCTTTCAACCTATCTGAAAACGAAAACCGGAGTAATTACTTTTAATGGCAGTAAAATCACATATAGAGATATAGCCTACCTCGAAACAGTAAATTATTTCTACTCAAGGATAACAGGGAATGAGTATTTGAAAATATTTGCACAAACCAATCCGGATTTCAATCTAAACTCGTTACAGGAGTATTTAAAACTGCCACTCGACGATCTGATTGAAACATATTCAACCGGTATGAAAAAAAAACTGGCCTTGCTTGGAGTTCTGAAACAGAACAAGCAAATATTTCTTCTCGACGAGCCTTTCAACGGACTCGATCTGGAAACCAATAAAATAGTCGAACTAATAATTGAAACATTAAGAGAAAAAGGGAAAACAGTATTTGTATCTTCCCATATTATTGATCCTCTGCTTACTGTTTGCCACCAGATTCATCACCTGGAAAACGGAGAATTCATCAAGACTTACGAAAAAGATAATTTTCATTCCATCGAGGATGAACTTTTTAAAACGCTGAGATCTGAAGCCAAAACAATAATTTCACGATCGATATAAAAAGTATAACACACACTGAAATACTTATTACGACAAACTAAATAATATTAAATTACACTCTTTGTATTTTGCAAATTCAATTCCGCGGCAATGCAAATTTATCTTCCCAAAAACCTGAATACTAAGCCCCATTCCTAATTGAACCTCATATCGTCAATTGCCTCAATTCCTGCTGCAGCATTGAGCTTTTTGATAAGTTTGCTGCGCTGGTAGGTCAGTTCTTCGCGTAAGGCAGCTGAGTCAACCTTAACAAATAAAACACGATCCTTAATATACATCTGGTTGGTGTGCCGGGAAATAAGTTTGCCAACAACCTCCTCCCATGCACTGATCACCCGTGTTTCGTTTAGTTTAGCTTCCAGGTTGTTATCCTTCAGGAAAGCAGAAATGGCATCTTTCAGTAGAATTTCGTTCGTTTTTTTCACAACTGCATTATTTTAATTGGTTCTGTTTTAGAATATTGTAGCAGGAATTGATTCTGTTATATAGTGCATTGTGCATAGTGCTATGTGCTTAGCATCATTTATTTGTATTTATCA
>CAIJPI010000196.1 GCA_903822525.1 uncultured Bacteroidales bacterium
CCGCAGAGCATTACCTTTATATTTCCGCCCAGGAAGTTGCGCAACCCTTCAAAAGCCCTGGAGTAAACCATGTTTTTTAAGGAAAACCGCTTTCTGCCTGGACCGGCTTTTTCATGAGCTGCCCATCGTAATGCCATAACTGCCATCCGGCCTTTTATTCCTTCGGTTTTCAGCATTTCATTTTTTACAGTCTCAATTATTCTTTCGAGAACAAGGGGGACTGCCAGCATTACATCCGGCTTATTTTGTTTCAGTATGCCGGCAAGCGTTGCTATTCCTTCGTTATAGGTTACCCTGATGCCCAGGTTTTGAAAACTGTAATTCACTGTGCGTTCGAAACTGTGTGCCAGGGGCAGGAAACTGATGCTATGACTGCATCCTTCGAAATGATGCAATTTGCAGTAATTCAGCAGATTGAAAACATGTGCGGCATGTGTGAGCACCACTCCTTTCAAAGGTGTATTGGACCCTGAGAGGTAAATTATAGATGCAGGATCATCAGGCTGAACGGCAACCTTTCGTGAAAGAAGCGTTTCGGTGCTATCAGTCCCTTTGCTTTCGTCCGCTGTTAGTAAAAAATCTTCATAGGTAACAGCACCTTCGGTTGTGTCGAAACTTACAATTAGTTGTAGGGTGCATGAAGGAATCTGCCTGATTTTCCTGAGCACCGATCTGTTTGAGATAAATGCTATACGGGCACCTGTTTCAGCAATAATCCTTTCAAGTTTACCTACATCTACAGCCGGGTACAAAGGCACATGCAGTGCCCCGGTCTGTAAAATACCCATGTCCACAAAATTGAATTCAGCCCTGTTGTGTGTTATGCTCAGTACCGGTTCGCCTTTAGTAATACCATACCTGAGAAGCGCATGGCTTGTCAGGTCAGCGTACCGAAGGTAATCAGCAGCAGTATAATCCTGCCATTGCCCGTTTCTTGCCGACGAAAACATAATTTGCTCATCGGGTCTTGCTGAAACCACTTCAAGAAGGTCAAATATGCGGGTGATACTAGGACTCATGGGCATACCTGCTTATTTTTTCGCTTGTGCCTTTTCATAAAGCTGGTGGTAGCGGTTCGCTTTCTCTTTATCCCCTTTACGGGAAAAATACCTGGCCAGTACTCCTGTCACTTTCATATTGTCGGGTTTAACTACAGCAGCTTTTTCGAGCCAGGTTATGGCATTGGCGGAGTCCTTTACCGAAAGATAATAAGAAGCATTGTTGATATAGGGTAGTATTACTTCCGGTTTCTGTTTGATAATCTGCGAATTTGTGATGACAGCCGAATCAATCTGCCCTGTTTTATGATAGCATGCTGCCAGGTTCGACAGGGTTTTCAGGTCGGCAGTGTCGAGGCGTGATGCTCTTCGGAAGTTCGTCAGCGCTTCGGTGAAATCTCCTTTCTGAAAATAGATATAACCCAGGTTATACCATCCAGCTGCATAGCCTGGTTTTTCCTTAACGGCGCGGTTGAAGTATTCCAGGGCTTTTTCATTATCATTTTTCATCATGGTATACATCTCACCCAGACTGTTCCATGCTTCGAAATAGCCAGGGTAAACTTTTACCGTTTGCTCCAGAAGCCCTATAATTTTATCAACCTGCTGTTCGGAGAAGCCTTGGTTGCCTTCGTTTTTAAGCTTTTCAATCAACACTGTCTTAAGCGTGGTCGCATAAATGAAATTTGCTTTTGCCGAATGGTTAAGGTATGCAATATCATGCGAAAAGAGACTGATCTGTGAATTCCAGTCCCTGTTGCGGACCACGGTGCGGGCTGTAAAAGGTATGAGAACGACCATTAAAACCAGAATTGCTTTCATCACCTGGCTGCTTCCAAGGGTTTTGTCAGCCTGTATTTTCAGCAGCCTGAATATCAGGTAGATTACAGCAATACTGAAACCAAGGGAGGCAATATACAGGAACCTTTCGGCCAGTATGCCGGCAGGAGGTTTTACTATATTTGAATACATCGAAATGACAATCAGGTAGAAAAAAATTGCATAGGAAAGCAGGTGCTTTTGGCGCAACTTAAGCACAGCATACACAAATAATCCTGTATGCAAGGCCAAAGACAGTATTACCCATATGTTTAAAAACCCTACAACAGGAATGGTGTTATAACCGTAATAAAACAGTAGCGGATGAGGGTACACCAGAAGTTTGAGATACATAAGCAAAGCATACATCCCCGTTGAGATATGAAGGAAAAAGCTTTTTTCAAAAGCTAATGGATTTTCCGAAAACAACATTGGCCTGTTTCCCTGGGGAAGAAAGAATTTCACAAAAAGCACTGCTGCAACCAGCACCATCAGCATGGCGAGAGTGGTAATGGCAATCTTTTTAAAATCAGCCCGGGTGAAAAAATATAAAGTTAAAGGGATGGCTGCCAGCAAAGGGAGTGTTGAGGATTTTGAAAAAATACTGAGCAAAAACAACAAGGCTCCTGCTAGCAGGGACAGCCAGGAATTCCTGACAGCAAAGGTGATAAAGCTCTGCAAGGCCAGTAGGGCAAAAAGGAAGCTGATTAGTTCCTCCCTGTTTTTCAGGCTTGCAACTACCTCGGTATGAACCGGGTGGGCAGCCCAAAGCATAGTTACCAGGAAGGGGAACCATATGGAATAATCTGGCAACAGGCGGCGCAGAATCGAAAACAGGATAAGCAGGGTAAAAGCATAAAGGAGGATATTGATAAGATGGCTTGTAGCCGGATCCTCTCCAAACAGCTGATGTTCGACAGCAAACATAACTTTTGCAAGCGGCCGGTAGCCAAAATTCATGGTTCCGCCGGCTTCTGCATTCAGGTTAATATAACGTGTGCTGAGAATCTGTGGAATAGCTTTTATCCCTTTGTTTACAACAGGATTGTTGTAGGTAACGTAAAGGTCGTCGAGCGAATATCCATTCTTCATGGTATTGCCGTAAAGGATAAATGCGAAAATAAAGAGTACAGCTTTAAGCCACAATGCTGTGCCCACGTACCAGGGTTTCACGGCAAGCGGCTGATCAACGGGCTTTATAGTTTTAACCTGCTTTGCAGTAACGGTTTTCGATGTAGAGCTTTTCTTCATAAAAGTTAAATAGAGCTTATTCTATTTGATTAAGATCAGGGTAAGAATTTAATTTCACTCGATAAAAAGTGCATACAAAAATCCTGGAAAAATCATTTTGCAGGTAAAATTATTTGAACCCTGAATTTCCGAAATCTCCCTGCAGGTAGCGATGAATGACCTTATACCGCTGGATCTTACCGCTTGATGTCTTAGGTATTTCATTCGATTTGATCACAATCAGCTCGTCAATAGGTATGCCCAGTTCTTTTCGCATCAGTGTCCGCAGTTGTTCGAGAATTTCGGGGGCTTTGGCGTCAGAAATAGCCGCAACAAATACCAGTACTTTTTCCTTCCCTGTTTTAAAATCGGTTACCCCGCCAATGATGACCTTCCCGTAGCTGATAGTTTCAAGACTACAGGCCAAAGTTTCAAGGTCGTTGGCAAAATAATTCTTCCCGTTAACAAATATAATGTCTTTGTAACGGCCACTGATGTAGAGGATTCCTTCGTACATAAAACCCATATCGCCTGTGCGAAGCCATTCCCCGCAAAATAAATCAAGATTTTTTTCGGGTTTCATGTAATATCCCTGGGTGACTGCATTTCCTTTAACCTGGATATGGCCGACGCAACTCTCCTCCAGGGGTTCATCGTTGTTGTCGGTAATGCGGATTTCAACAGATTGTAATGCTATGCCGACACCGGTTATGGTTCTTCCATGTTTACCGGCATGGGTTGACTTTATTTTTACAGCCTTTTGATTTTTATCCATTTCGGCGCTGTCGAAAGTAGTGACAACCGAGGGCTGCATTAATGGAGTAAAGGAGATGGCTAAAGTGGCTTCGGCCATGCCGTATACAGGCATCATGGCTTCTTCACGAAATCCGAATGGTTTTAGAACCCGGTTAAATTCGCTCATCACTTTAACCGAAATGGGTTCGGCTCCATTCAGCATAGCTTTCATCGGAGATAAGTCCCAGACATGTCCATCGGGCCTGCGTTTCAGGTAGCGGATCAGAAGTTCCTGGCCGAAGTTCGGACATCCAGTAATGCTGATCTTGCACCTACTCATCATTTCGGGCCATAAGGAAGGGTTTTTAATATAATCGATGGTATGGATATGAAACTGACTTGCAGGGCAGCTCATCGGGGTTAAGTGATAGCCGATCAGACCCATATCGTGATAAAGTGGCATCCAGCTGCCAACAGGATCATATGTCTGCAGGTCAAGTCCCTTCGAGATTGAATCCATATTACATGCAATATTTCTGTGCGTAAGCATTATCCCTTTCGGGTCGCCGGTACTGCCACTCGAAAACTGAATAAAAGCCAGGTCGTCAGGAGCCGGTTCGAACGAAATTTCACCTTCGATCAGGGGGATGGATGCATAAGGGACAACCCTGGCAGCAATAGTTTCATGCTTTTCTGTTGTATCCTGGCTTGTAAAAAAAAACGGGTTCTCTAACTGACTGAATATATTGAGCAGTTTAGTAGCTGAAGGATTGTGATCCGTAAATGAGACTGCAGGCTGAAGTATGGTTGGAATGATTCCGGCAAGAAAACATCCCCAAAGCAGGGTAATGGTTTCGCGGTTGTTATCGGTGGCAATTATGGCTTTATCACCTGCTTTAAGTCCCATGCTTAATAACCCGCAGCCCAGATCTGTTGCTTGTTTCAGCAATTCCGGGTAGGTCTGGGTTTGAATGGAACAGTCCTCCTGAACATAATGTATGCCTAGCATGGGTTGTTCGGCTGCAGCCCGGCGCAATAAAACCGGAAGCGTAAGTTGATGCATGCTTTGTAGTTAGTTTAGGCAAAAATACAACTTATGATGATTAATATGAGTTTTTGTTCCAGAAGCCGGGCCTTCGTTAAGAGTAGAGTGATTATGATCAGTTCCTGAATTTAGCCCGCATGCTGCAATAGTCTCAGAAATTTTCCTATTCAAATATACATTCACTGGTACCGGATTCCGGAATTGCAGTCCCTCATCATTTCAGATTGCAATTTGCTTAAAAGTTAAGCCGGGTTGGTGGTTGCAAGAATCTCCTGAATGGCATTCGTAAGGATGACAAACTGTTCAACACTCAGCTGTTCAGCACGTTTACCTGCAAATTCGCCATTATAATCACCCAAAGGTTTTAACGCATTATGAAGGGTTTTGCGGCGTTGATTAAAGGCTGTTTTTACTACCTGAAGCAGCAATTTCTCGCTGCATCCCAATTCAGTTCGCTGGTTCCTTTGTAAACGTATTACAGCCGATTGCACTTTTGGAGGAGGGACGAAAACCGATGGATCGACGGTAAAAAGATATTCAATATCGTACCAGGCCTGAAGCAGTACGCTGAGAATGCCATAATCTTTTTTGCCCGGAGGTGCTGCAATACGCACTGCTACTTCGCGCTGAAACATACCGACAGCTTCGTTAACCTGTTCGTGGTTTTCGAGTACCCTGAATAAAATCTGGCTCGAAATATTGTACGGGAAATTCCCAATCACTGAAAAATGTCCTTCAAAGAGTCCTGCGATATCCAGCCTGAGCATATCGGCTTCAATTAATCCGTCGCCGAGTTGCGGATAGTTTGTACGCAGGAAAGCAGCCGATTCGCGGTCAATTTCAATAGCAACGAATTTTTCGAAATTCTGTTTCAGCAAATATTTGGTGAGTACACCGGTTCCGGGCCCTACTTCAAGTACCTGCTTTGTTGATGAGGAGAGACTCCCGGCTATTTGCGCCGCAATATTTTCATCTTTCAGAAAATGCTGTCCAAGATGTTTTTTTGCTCTTACTTCGTACACAGGCAAGGGTTTGGGGATTAGGGTTTGGGGCATTGGGGGAGTGGGGGAGTGAGAGAGTGAGAGAGTGGGAGGCTACTGTTCGATATGTTTATGACTTAGTTCACCGGATCATTCCTGAGCGACCGGAACCGTTTACGTGAATCAACTACATAAAGGCTGCCGGGGTATTGTGTCAGGATTTTTTCGTAAAGCTGCATGGCTTTGTTTTTATCGTTCAGATGGTTCTCGTACAAGCCTGCCAGGTTATACATTGCATCATCAGCAAGCAGGTCATTCGGGTATTTTTCGATTATTTCGGCATAATATGTTGCCGCCAGGTCAAACTTCCCGTTTTTCGAACAGATCTCTGCCTTTTTAAATAGCACATTATCGGCAATGGAATGCATAGGATATAAAGCGGTTACCGAATCGAGTACAGCAAGGGCATCATTGTCGCGGTTGCGGAATTCAAAAAGATCGGCTTTTGCATACATGGCAAGGGGAATGGTTACACTGTCCTCTTCAATATTATCGCTGATAAGGAGCGAAAGCTCAAGGGCATCGTTGGCGATCAGTTTCGAGGTTGCAGCCTTCAGTATATCAAGTTGACCATGTGCCCAATCGAATTCACCTATATAAAACGAAAGTTTTGCATTGCGGAACTTTGCTTCGTGACCCAGCGGTTCATTTTTAAAAGTCTTTTCTACCTGTGAATAAAGCAGGGTAGCTTCCCACTGTTCGTCCGAAAACAGGTATATATCAGCCAGTTCGAGTTTGCAGGCAGCCTGGTCCTGAAGCGGCACATTCGGGATGCCGATGGCCTGTAAAAGCAGATCAGCAGCTTCGCTGGTTTCGCCCAGGTAAAACGCCTGTAAATGAGCAAGGTTCAGGATAAGTGGTATGGTAAGTGAGGTCTTCCCCAACTCATCAAGCAGTTTTCCGTAATCCTGCTTCATCAGCAGGAGTTGATTCTTATCCTGTGAAAATGAATTTTTATACTGCCTGAATTCTGTGTTGATCAATTCAACCCGGCTGTGAATAACAAGGTCTTTATCAGCATTTTTCTTAATAATGTATTTGTAACAATCAATTGCTGCCTGAAGACTTTCGTTGCTAACACACAGTGCGGCAAGATCAAAGATCCTTTGACCGTTTTCGCCGTACCTGCGGTCGAGGGCCTTTGCCTGCACAAGTGCAAAAGTGAAATCTTTTTGCTGTATGGAGTGCCAGAGCAGCAGCTCGTTATAGCGTATCTCATCCGGATTTTCCTGGCTTTTTTTCAGGAGAACTGAACGGTATGTATCGTTTTTCGTATTGTCGACATCGTCGCTGAGCCAGGCCTGCAAACGGTTCTGAACCATGTTCATCTGCTGGGGTGCGGAGGTAAGAAGGTTGAGATATTCGTCAATCATCAGTTCCGTGCTTCCCAGTGATTCGTAGGTATAAG
>CAIJPI010000197.1 GCA_903822525.1 uncultured Bacteroidales bacterium
CAGCATAGGGCATATCGGCAATATGCAGGGCGCTACACCTTCGTTTGTATTCGATTCAACAGGCATATACAGGGTGATGCTCACCGTGGCTGACACCAACGGATGTGCCGATACCACCATGCAGATGGTTACGGTAAAACCATCGCCGGTGAGTGCGTTCTCTTATACCGAAAATGTAGAGAACATACAGGGGCAGGTTCAGTTTACCAGTTCCTCGTCAGGGGCCACGGATTATTTCTGGGACTTTGGCAACGGGGAAGTATCCTATATGGAATCGCCGAAGATCACTTTTGCGCAGGACGGCACCTATACGGTGATGCTGGTAGCGGTGAGCGAGTTGGGATGCCTTGATACGGCCATGATAGCCTACGACATGATGTTCAAAGGGCTGTATGTGCCCAATGCTTTTGCACCGGGAGGAACCATACAGGCTACCCGCATCTGGAAACCGGCAGGGGTAAACCTGGCTACCTACCAGGCACAGGTATACAACAGCTATGGCATGCTGCTATGGAGCAGCACCCTGCTGGATGAGGCAGGATCACCGGCAGAGAGCTGGGACGGCACCTTCAACGGTAAACCATGCCAGCAGGATGTGTATGTGTGGAAGATCACCGCAGTATTCCGCGATGGTTCCATATGGTACAATACTGATGTGGGGGAACATGAAGGACTGTCAGTAGAGAAGTGGGGATCCATTACGCTGATTAGGTAAGAAAAAATTTATTTGCTGATTGCTGGGATATTCAACATGTTTATGTAATCAGCGGATGCTCTTCCAACGCTTTACTTTTTGTGTAACGCTATTTCAGGACTTGACAAACTATAAATATAAAGAACAAGCCGGACATTAACCCGGCTTTTCTTATTTTTGCATTTAGAAGGCAGCCTGAACTGTCAATAGTTTTACGAAATTCCTATCCATACCATGGAAAACAAATATGTCCTGCAGATTGCAAATGAACTTGGAGTTCGTGATTTTCAGGTACTCAATACCATCACTTTGATTAAGGAAGGGGCAACGGTTCCTTTTATCGCCCGCTATCGTAAAGAAATGACCGGAAGTCTTGATGAAGTGCAGATTGCTGCAATACGTGAACGCTATGAGAAAATAATCGAACTTGAGAAACGCAGGGAAGCAATTATTTCATCTGTAAAAGAGCAGGAAAAGCTTACCCCTGAACTCGAGGCTCAACTGCTGGGAGCCGTCACCATGAGTGAACTGGAAGATCTGTATCTTCCTTACAAGCCAAAACGCAGAACCCGGGCGATCATAGCACGTGAAAAAGGATTGGAGCCGCTGGCGAAAATTATAATGACTCAGAACGAGGCAGATCCGTTTCGTAGGGCAAAAGAATTTATCAATAAGGCGAAGGATGTAAATGATGAACTCGAAGCCATGGCAGGTGCAAGAGATATTATTGCAGAATGGATAAACGAAAACCAGCAGAGCCGCCAACGAATCAGAACTCATTTTGAGAGATCAGGCCAGATAATTTCAAAACCGGCCCGTGGCAAGGAACTGGAAGGAATAAAATATGAAGCTTATTACGACTGGGCCGAATCGTTGATGAAAGCACCATCCCATCGCCTTCTCGCTATGTTCAGGGGCGAAAACGAAGGCTTTCTGAAAGTGAGTTTCGAACCTGACGAAGAACAAGCAAGAGAATCCCTGAATAAAATATTTGTAAAATCATCAAACGATTCTTCCCACCAGGTGGAAGAAGCCGTGAAAGATGCGTATAAGCGACTCCTGCAACCCTCCATCGAAACAGAATACCGGCAGATAGCTAAGGAAAAGGCTGATAAGGAAGCAATCCGGGTATTTGCCGAAAATCTGCGGCAATTGCTGATGCTTCCCCCTCTTGGGCAGAAAACTGTGCTGGCTATCGATCCCGGATTCCGAAGTGGCTGCAAGCTGGTTATCCTCGATCGACAGGGCCGCCTGTTACATAATGAAACCATTTATCCGCATCCGCCTCAGAGCGAAGTAAAACAGTCGGTTGCAAAGATCCAGAATCTTGTAAAGGCATATAAGGTCGAAGCTATCGCTATTGGTAATGGAACTGCAGGAAGAGAAACTGAGAACCTTGTCAGGCGTATTCCCTTCGATACAGAGCTTATCGCATTAATGGTAAATGAAAACGGGGCTTCTGTTTATTCAGCCTCTGCCGTGGCAAGGGAGGAATTTCCTGAATTTGATATCACTGTGCGTGGTGCAATTTCAATCGGACGCCGGCTTATGGATCCACTATCCGAACTGGTTAAGATTGATCCAAAATCCATTGGCGTTGGCCAATACCAACATGATGTAAATCAGCCTTTGTTGCAGAAAAGTTTGGAATCAGTGGTCGAAAGTTGTGTGAATAAAGTAGGTGTCGAGTTGAACACAGCTAGTAAGCAGTTACTTACCTATGTTTCAGGCGTTGGGCCTGTTCTAGCTGCTCGAATCGTTGAATATCGTGATAAAAACGGCATGTTTCATTCGCGCGAACAGCTCAAGAGTGTACCACGTTTAGGCGAAAAAGTTTTTGAACAGGCTGCTGGTTTTCTGCGAATCCGCGAATCCGAAAATCCACTCGATGCCAGTGCTGTTCATCCTGAAAGCTATCCCATTGTAATGCGCATGGCGAAAAAAGCAGGATGTTCGGTTGCTGAACTTATTCAGAATGAGGAATTACGCAAACAACTAAATCTTGAAGACTTTATTACAGCCAAAGTCGGTATGCCTACCCTCACAGATATTATTGCTGAACTTTCAAAACCAGGGCGCGACCCACGTCAGAAATTTGAGTTGTTTGAGTTTGATCAGAATGTAAATTCAATGGATGACCTGAGACCTGGTATGATCCTGGAAGGTCTGGTAACCAATATTACAAATTTCGGTGCTTTCGTTGATATAGGAGTGCATCAGGACGGACTGATCCATGTAAGCCAAATGGCTGAAAAATATGTGAAAGACCCTAATACGGTTGTAAAACTAAATCAGAAAGTAAAGGTTAAAGTTCTTGAAGTAGACAAAGACCGCAAAAGAATCCAGCTTACCCTTAAAAATGTAGACTAGCAGAGATAACTGCAAACGCAAATAATCTTTTTCAGCAATCAACGTTAATGATTAAACGATCTTCAAATACCGGATGAAAAAAGTACACCTTATAATTTTTATTTTATCATTCACATACACGCTTGGATATTCTCAGATATTTAAAGGAGAAATCATAGGCGGATTAAACAAAAGTCAGGTGGATGGTGACGAAGCATTCGGGTTTAAAAAGTTCGGGTTACAGGGTGGGGTGGGAGTGGTTGCTCCGATTTATAAAAACTGGTCACTCTCGCTCGAAACACTCTATTCGCAAAAAGGGAGTAAACTCAAGCCACAGTTTAATGATTCGCTTGATGGATCCTATAAACTTCAATTAAACTATGCTGAAGTGCCTTTTATGTTGCAGTACACCGACAGGGATATTGTTTCTGCAGGAATTGGTGTTTCATGGAACAGGCTTGTTTTTGCAGAGGAATCCAGAAACGGCTACAAGGTCGATTCAGTATCAATACTCACCAAAGTCTTCGACCGTGACGATTGGATGGCATTTGGTGATGTGCGGATCCG
>CAIJPI010000198.1 GCA_903822525.1 uncultured Bacteroidales bacterium
CATTACCAGGTGGATTGGCAGCAACAAATACCAGTATAGCCTTCCACTCAAGCCGTGAGGCATGAAGGTTGCAGTCTGGGATAAATAGTATCCGTCCGGTTTTTCCACTATACGGAATTCGAGCCATGCTTCTCCCGGAACTTTCATTTCGGCGAACATTAGCAACCGCATTTTATCTCTGTCGGCAATCAGTACCCGCCAGAAATCCAATGAATCGCCCGGATTCAGATCCGATACGGAACGTCTGCCTCTTCTCAGTCCAACACCTCCGGCCAATTTATCAATCATACCCCGCACTTGCCATATCCAATCAGCATAATACCAGCCGGTATCACCTCCAATTGAAAATACTTTATTCAAAATTCGTTGTGGGTCACCTTCAATCCGTAATATGCGCCTGTCCAGCATCACTCCGAAAGTAGGAACTTCAAGGCGCTGAAACAAGTGCCCGGGATTCTTAATTGAAACAGCATCCGTCCAGCTCGATTGAACTGTATCGAGGTTAATTCGCTCCAGTGCTCTTTTACACGCTTCTTTGTAAGTGAGCGGAGTAATACCCAGTATATCTTTTAAGCGTGTATCCTTACATACTACTTCAACTTTCATGCTGTCGACCAGGTTTACAGCCAGGTAGTAGGAAGTTGATGTAACAAAGTATAGCCAATAGGACGATATCCTTGGACTTATAAACGGAACCACATAAATATGCCGTTTCAATCCACGTGCTTCTGCATATTGCAGCATCATTTGTTTGTACGAAAGTATCTCTGCCCCGCCTATATCGAAGGTTTGATCGTATGTGGCCGGATTGAGCATACATCCCAAAAGATATTTTGGAACATTACCTACAGCTATTGGCTGGCAGAGCGTTTTTACCCAGGTTGGGGCAACTATTACCGGCATCTTTTCCATCAGGTCCCTGATAATTTCGAATGATGCACTTCCACTACCAACGATGATTCCAGCCCTCAATACAGTAACGTGTTTTTCGGATTTCCGCAAAATATCTTCTACATTCCTTCTGGATTGCAAATGCCTGGAAAGTTTTTTCGAATTGGAGATACCGCTCAGGTAAATAATTTGCTGACAATTTGTTTGCTTGATGAATTCAGCGAAATTTCCGGCCGACAAAGCTTCCTCTTTCATAAACTCCGAAATGGATGTCGACATGGAATGTATCAGGTAAAATGCCACATCAATATCCAAGGTGTAAAGCGATGAGGGGACGGGTTTCAGCAGATCGGCTTCAATCCCCTGAATCCCATCCATCGATTGTTCAGAAGTCATGAGCCGTTCCAGATTCCTGACCAGGCAAATTACTTCATGTCCTTCTTCGTGCAATTGTTGCAACAGCCTTTTCCCAATGTAACCAGTACTCCCGGTAAGCAATATTTTCATCGATGCTAGTCAAAAAAGATTGATAAAATCGTACTTAAAACAATTATTTGCCAAAATCGTAACGATTGGGAATTAAATCATTTAATATAATTCCTTGTGGCATTCCGAACAGAACTTTGTCTTCCATTTTTCACCTATACTTATTGGATGAGCGAAGGGAAGTGTTGAATTAATGTATGCATTAGCGATATTGCCGGTAGGCCCTTGTGCAATAATGGTATGGCATATTTCGCAATCTCTTGAGATCGTTTCCCCTTTGGCGGTCTTATGCCTGTCGGAATGGCAGCGGAAACAACCCTTCGATTCCAGATGACCTATGTGGTTTGGGTATTTGCTGGCATCAGCTTTCATATATGGAAATGCATTCAGGTTATACTCTCCCTGAATAGCAGCAATAGCTTTAAGCACACGTTGCTCATCTTTTTTCAGCACTTCAGGGTGTTCATCTCTATAATATTTCAGAATCGTTTCACGTATTTCACGCATGGCAATATCTTTATTATCAAAAGGCATTTTTAGCGCTTCCATTGCGGCTTCCTTGAAGAAACTTAAATTTTTTGGTATCAGTCCGGTAACAAATGCATTGTCAACGTAATCAGGTGCTGATTTAAGGAGATGGGATGCACGGTTATGACAATCCAGGCAATCCATGGTGCGCACCTCTTGGGTGTCAATTGTTTTATTACTAATTGGATTTAATTCATCCTTGAAAATCTTCACCTCACCGGTTTTCAGGTTAGTCAGTTTTACCCATGGTATGCTTTCACGATCGCGGCTGTCAGAGATATATTCAATTCTGAAGTTTTTATTGATATGCCAATGTATGCCTTCCGAATTACCCAGCGATTTGAACTCGGGACCTATTTTCATTAGCAGCGACAAATTCCATTCAGTGTTTGCCGAATCAGAAAGGTAAGAGCGCTGAACACGGAGCTTTCTTGAATAAAATTTTTCGGGCCAATGGCAGCGTTCGCAGGTTTCGCGCTCCGGTCGCATACTGTGAATAGGGGTAGGCACAGGTCGTGGGTATTTTTTAAAAATGGTGGAATACACCTGGTAAAGACCTGATAATTTTGATTTAACAAACCAGTCAGCTCCTTCTCCAACATGACATTCAACACAGGTAACTCTGGCATGCGATGAATGCTGGTACGTAATGTATTCTGGTTCCTCTACTTCGTGGCAAAGCTTTCCACAAAATTCATTTGATTCGGTATATTGAAAAGCCCGGTAACTTCCCATCGTAGTTGATACCAATAAAAGCGTTGTTATCAGAAAAATCTTTACTACTGACGCCCAGTCTTTTCTTTGATTCAGATCAATTACAGGCCAGGGATCGTCACCTTCTTTTGAGTTCTTTTTTCTGCGGACAGTAATTATAACCCCTAATGGGATCAGTATCAGACCAATAATCAGGAATACGGGCAAGATTATATAGATATAAAGCCCCAGGTATGTGTTGGTCTGATCCGACAGTATCGAGAATAAATATAGTATGAGTATTAAAATCAGACTATTAGCAGTTATAATAAAGCCGGTAAGACTTAGCCAGTTGTAAAAGGCTCTGGGATTTTTAGTTGACACCTTAACTAGAATTAAGTTTTATTTGGGAGGTAGTGGTAAAGATATATATAAATTAGTAATTATGTATATCTATTTCAGGTAATATTTTTTATTTTATTCACTGTATCTTTACTGTTTAAACGAATTGTTTAAACAGAGAAAAGCCACCTTTTTCGAGGGTGGCTTTTGGTATTTAATAAACTACGTTATTTGATTATTGAGATGATAGGGTTATTCCCCTGTACCAGGCAAATGATTGGCAGGCTTATCTTTCTTTCTCATTTGCTTTCGCTGATTTGCTTATCAGAACCAGTTGCACAACGGCATATACATAATGTCCCCAAACTCCCAACAGCATAATTATAAGTGTTATAATCATCCATAATGGAGCAATCGGAGTCCACAATTCGCGCGAAGGGCGGTCGGGGCTGATAAGATGTTTATGTAACCCCCAGTTGTTATCAGCAGAAGCTTTTATATTTCCGAAAATATCATTTTCTTCTATATAAGCTACAACAGTTAAGTTCCCCAACGAATCGCCTATAATATCTTTTGGAAATTCAGCAGTTCCGATACCGGTTGAATCCAGAGTAATCTCAGCAATTTTAAGTATACTCAACATTTTGGGCACTCCAACAATAACGGTTCCTTCTGTAATCGGAGTTTCTGTTCCATCTGCATTCAGTTGAGTTCCTTCAACTTTCACATAACGAACGGAATCCTCTTCATAAAATGAGACTTTCAATTTGGCAGGTTTAAGGCCGAATTCACTTTCTGATGCTTCGAACTTTGCATTTCCATCATACATAGCTTTTAAAGAGAGCATCTGCTGATCGTTGCGTTCGTATTTATTCCGGGAAGCAATTTTTAATACTGCAATACCATGAACATCAGTTTTTGCCCCTCCGATCTTTACATCCCCGGTTTGCTCAACTGAATAAAACAAAACCAATGCATTGGCTAGGTTGGTACTGCCTTCTTCATGTTTAACACTTATTACAGCCTGTAACTGCAAACTGTCATCCGAAGTACTGGTGCAGGTAAAACGAAGTACAGTTGTTGCAGGGGCAGTAGTATCCGCTTTATCCTGTGCTGATAACTGTATTGTTCCTGTCAGGATGAGGAATGCAAGTATAATTCCTGATTTTATCCTTTTCATATATAAGTTTCTTTTACTGTGTTGGTATGAAATGTTGTAAACCATTACATCAAATGAATATCACCTGGTTGTTCCGGGTCCTCTTTCAGATCAGAAACCTGTACTATAGGGATCAGTTTTGACCCAATGGTAAAAAGCAGACAGAACATTGCCACACCTGCGGCTGTAAGTGCCCATTCGACCCATGTTGCTGAATAATGCAGCCATGCTTCACGGTCATCCTGAATAGGAAGGTAAGGTGTTTCAAGGGTAGGGACAACAATAAGATATCGGTTAAGCCATAATGCTATAACAACAATACCAGCTGCAATTGTTATATTGTTGATGGTGCGCAGTTTTTTGAAACCGACCACGATTAAAGGAGCAAGTACTCCGACATAGTTGGATAAAATAAACAGGTTGAAGTAATTTTTCAGCAACACCTGAATCAGTTGTTCATCATTTTTTTCGGAGCCATACCATTTTGTAAGGTATTCGCTGAATGTGAAGTATCCGAAGAAAGCACCAAGAACCAGCATGATAACACCTACATTTACAAAGTGCTGAAGTGTGATATGATTTTCGAGGTGGTAAACTTTTCTGAAAAAGTACATGGAAACAATAAGAACACCTGTTCCTGAATAAACAGCAGCAATTACAAAATAAGGACCGAAAATTGTGCTGTGCCAGCCTGGTTGTAAGGTTACACTGAAGATCCATGCCAACACCGAGTATACAATAATAGCAATTGCAATTACCATTCCGGCCATTACATCAGTTGCTTTTTTAAGCATCAGTTGCTGCTCGGGTGTTCCAGTATAACCAAGTGCAAGAATTTTGTACATCTTTTTCTGCCATTGCGGAACTTTGAGTTCTTTGAAATCGCGCATTTTACCCAAATCGCGTAGCAATGCCAGATACAGGAATAAAATACATCCAATGATATCGGTGGAGATAGCAATAACGTCCCAGGTAATCGGTGATTGAATACGGCCGAATAGAATCAGGTTAGGAAGTCTGTCGAGGCGACCTACACATAACATAATAAAACAAGGGCCTATTAAAAGAGAGATGATGGTGATGAATTCGGCCATCCGGATTATAGGTTTACGCCATTCGGCATGAAACAAATGAAGTGTGCCCGAAATAAGAGCACCGGCATAACTTATACCCATGAAGAAGATAAAGTTCACAATGTATACCCCCCATACCACATTATCGCGCATACCGGTAACAATATGTCCGCGGGATACCTGCCAGTACAATGCGAACCAGCCATAACAGATCACAACAATCAGAAATCCTATCCAAAGTTTGCCATACTTACCTGTATGCTCAATTTGTGGTGCGAATTCTCTGAGTAATTTATCGGAACTTACTGTTTCGCTCATTATTTGGCCTCCTTATTTTTAAGGTTCTTTACATAAGGTGTATTATCGAATCTTTTGGTTATTTCCTCATCGAGTCCGTCTAACCCACGTTCCACAGGGAATTGCCTGTCAACAGGTGGCAGGTAATATACATTCGGACGGGTTCCAAGGTTTTCCAGGTACCTGTATCCGGAACGATCACGAATCAGTTCGCTGAATTTGAATGTTTCGGTACCATTTGTTACAACATCTTCATCAATATCACCAAAATATATTACTCCCATCGGGCAGGCTGAAGCGCAATAGGGAAGTTTGCCTTCGCGGGCCATATCGGGACAGAAATCACATTTCGATACAGTACCTTCAACACCCGGAACACTCTTTTCGGGTGAATAAGCTTGGTCGATATCGTATTCTTCGTTAGGTTTCCAGGCAAAAACGCGTGTTGAATATGGACAGCCTGTCATACAGAATTTGCAACCAATACAGCGTTCGTTATCAATGAGTACAATTCCGTCGCTGCGTTTATATGTGGCACCAACCGGGCATACACTTACACATTGTGGATTATCGCAATGGTAGCAGGGTTTTGGGAACCAGTATGGGGCAGTTTTTTCGGAATCCTGCATCAGGTATACCTTCATGAACTCCTGGTCTTTAGGCAAATTGTGCCCTTTCTGGCATTCTTCAACGCACTTACGGGCATTTTTGCATTTAGCAAGGTCAATGACCATTACAAATTTACGGCCAGGAATACCTTCGTGCGATTCAACCCGTCCAACAGGGGCTTGTGTCAGAAAGTTTTTATCAACTTCCATTACTTCGCCTGAAGTAGTAAGTACTTTAATTTTTTCGCCCGATTCACCGGAGTTTTTTCCAGTCGCAATCAGTGCTCCTGTCGCAACTGTACCGGCACCTGCCAACAAACCCAACTTCAGGAAGTTCCTTCGAGAGTTGTTGTCCTCTTTCTTCTTATTTTCCATGATAAACCATTTTTTAGTTTGGATGATGAAATTGTTGGGTTCAACTACCTGAAGCAGGGTTTTCTAACAACTGAAGTTCTTAATGTGATTCATGAAAACCAGTTATCATACTCTTGAAATTACTTACAAAAGTTGCCCCGATGGTACAGAAATAAATGTGGACAAGCATAAAGAAAGATACAAAAAACCCAATAATGACATGGATAAAGTCATTGACTCTGAGACCGCTGCCACTCAAAAATTTGGTTAAAACCACTTCCGGGTACAATAAAGCCCATCCTGTAATTATAACAATGGGTACAAGCATGAACATTGCAATTACATAGGTGAACTGTTGTAAAGGGTTGAATTTGCTTTCTTTGGTAACAGGGAATGGCGGTTTTTCGTGTTTGAAAATGCCAAAAGTATAATAAGTAAACTGCTTTATTAACCTGGCAAATAATCCTTTCAATGTTACTTTGTAATATTTGCCATTTGGAGTGATAAAAGTTCCAAACAGAAATATCATATAGTTGGCAGTGAGTACCATGCCACTGATATTATGCATAGTAACAGCAATATCGAACCTGATGAATGGGTTTGCCGGATTCGTATATTGCATACTTACACCGCTGATGATCAGCAGTAGGATTAAAATGGCATTTAAGGCGTGCCACAGCCTGATCCACATGGGATATAGATATATTTTACCTGACATTATTTCTTACGTTTTATGATTCTTAGTGCAGCATGAATTGAGATTCCCAGGGCAACAAAGCCAAACATTACCAAACTCAGAATCCCTAAGTAGTAATTGCGGTTGGCTCCGATTACATAACCTTCATTCATTATAACACCGTTATAAAAGCCGGTTTTGCTGCGGCCTTCCTGGACTTTATATTTATATAGCGATGCCATCAAAATTGAATTTGTTGAATGGCACTCAACACATCGTCTTACTGCTTTTGATTTAGGTTGAATATTATGTGCCACTAAAATGGAATCATTGGTTCGGGCGTGACATTCAATACAACGGACATTTTTAAAATGCAGCGCCTGATTGGGAAGCCATTCATGTTTCTTAAGAATATTCGGATTTACTTTATCTGTCAGCATCTGGTATTTGGTGATATCAGCGTGACAATTCAGGCATATTGCATTGTCATATGCCACAATATCTTTAATCTTCTCGTCAGAGCGGGCGTTGATTTTATATGTATGTGGATTGTGGCACATCCAGCAGTTAAAATCGTCGCTGTGTTTGGTTGAATGCACACTTGACTGGAATTCAGTCTCAATTTCTTCGAATTTAAATTTTGCATACGCTTCGTCTCCGCCGTGGCAATCAATACAAGCATATTTTGACTCCATCCGTAAATGACCCGGATGAGGGAAAGTATCATAATCTTCGGAATGACAATCTGTACATTTGAAATTTTTGTGGTTTGATTCGGCAAAAAGATCCCGGGGTATTATAGTTTCAATATACATTCGTTTGGTAACCTCTGATCCGGATTCAGGGTTAATATACCTGTACTTCGATTGTCCGTGGCATTTCAGGCATTTTTCGTTGAATGCAGCATTTTCGGCTTTTTTATTGTTTTGTGCTTTTATGTTCAGTGACATTGTCATAACAATGAAAATCAGGAGCATAAAGGACACAGGGACGTTGCGGGTCCAGCGTTTAAAAAGTAAAGTCATCGTTGGGAATAATTAGTATAAGAACTATACATTCGGGAAAAGAAAAAGGGTGTTCAGCTTTTTGTGAACACCCTTTTGAGAAACAGCTTATTTTTTTAGTGTGCGGATGTAGCCTATAACAGCCCATCTGTCAGATTCGTCAAGAATCTTCTTTTCGAAATTCGGCATTTCGTCACGTCCGATAAATGACATAAAGTAAAGTTCACCATCAGTAGTAGCCTGAAATTTGGCGGTTGAAAAATCGCCGGTACTTGTTTTCAGGTTAGCCGCTTTTGGACCGTCACCCAGACCTTTTGCGCCGTGGCATGATTTACAATGTTTGTTGTAAGTTTCTTTTCCTACCGCGTTAATGGAAGCATCACCAGCTTTGATGGTGCTTTTCATTGCTTTGTATTTTGCAGGTACTGTCCATGGACCGCCTGCTTTTTGAGCCATAGCCATATTGGCTGTAATGAAAAGGATGGCTGTGCAGATAATTACAGCAAGTTTTGATGAATTTTTCATAAGCTTAATGATTTGATTAATTAATTTGATTTAGTAAGACTGATTTGCAAATACTATTCCAAAAGGAAGATA
>CAIJPI010000199.1 GCA_903822525.1 uncultured Bacteroidales bacterium
CCAGGTTATGGTATTTGAAGGCGACGAATATCTCACCTCAGCACTTGATCTTCGCCCGAAATTTCATCTTTATAAACCGGATATTGCTTTGGTTAGCGGAATTGCATGGGATCATATGAATGTGTTTCCCACTTTTGAAAATTATATAGATCAGTTTCGCATTTTTATGCAGTTGGTTCCGGATACGGGGGCTTTAATCTATTGCAACGAAGATCCGGAAGTTCGGAAAGTGGCTGATTCGGTTCAGGGTAGTTTTAAAAGGCTGCCATACGGAATCCCCGGCTACAGAATTTTGGATGGAAAAACCTTGCTTATTGCTCCGGAAGGAGAATTTAAACTGATGATTTTCGGGAAACATAATCTTATGAACCTCGAAGGTGCAAGGCTGGTCTGTAATCAATTAAATATCAGTAATGCTGATTTTTACGAGGCCATTTCCAGTTTTAACGGTGCTTCGAACCGACTGGAACTGATAGCATCAAAACCGGGATTTAATGCTTATCGCGACTTTGCACATGCACCTTCAAAATTAAAAGCTACCATACAGGCTGTAAAAGAACAATATCCTGATCGTAAGTTGGTTGCATGTTTTGAATTGCATACCTATAGCAGCCTGAATAAAGATTTTCTGAATCAGTATGCTGATTGCATGGCAAAAGCTGATGTTGCTGTTGTTTATTTCTCGCCGCATGCCCTCGAATTGAAGAAACTTCCTATGCTTGTACCTGCCGATATTCAACAGGCATTCGGAAGGAATGGGATGATGATTTTTTCGGATCCGAAACAGTTCCAGCAGTATTTACTGGAACAGGATTGGGAAAATGCAAACCTGCTCCTGATGAGTTCAGGGAATTATGACGGAATGAATGTGAAAGAATTTGCCGGAAATCTTGTAAAGTAGGTTGGACTGAACTTCTTTTCCTTTTGTCCGGAGGAACGGAATCGGAAATTTGAGGCTAAATAAAATACGCTCAGTAATATCTTAATAGGTATTGTTCTCCCATTGTTCGAGCATGCTGACACAGGTGCTGTCGGGAACAGCTATTTTTGTGCTGAACCTGAGGGTGCGTGCATCTTCGGGCCAGAAAACCACTGGCATCTGATCTCCACCGAATTCGCCGTTGGTTTGTGAAAAATTTTCTCCATCATCGTTAACGCCCGATAAGTTGAACATAAATGGGCCTTTGCCCATGTAGCGGTATAAACGCACTTTTGATAAGTCGTCGAATTCCATTGTGACTTCCCCGCAAAGGGTGCCATTTTCTTCGAAAAGGCGCTTTCTGAATTTCTTAGCCTGGGGAAAATCTCGCTCAAGTTTTTCACCTTTAAGCCACATATCCATCATCTCATCGTAATCAGATCCTAATTCAGGGGTTGAATCGATAAGGCTCGAAAATATATTTATGTATTTAATAGTGAGTTTTCCGGAATTCTGACTGGTGAGCTGAAAAACATATTCCTTTCGCTCACAGGTAAGACAGCCTGCAATGGTGATCGGAACAAGAATCAGGATAAGAAAACGAAGCAATTTTTTAATGCCGGGCATACCGTTGAAACAATTTGATTACAAAAGTAAGAAAATAATGCTCTTTGAATTTTTACAATTTCATAACAGCCGGAAAGTGGCGCAAAAGAACTGCTTTTACCGACTCGTTCACATTTCGCTATATTTGCAGCACTTTTAAAGAAGCATCATGTCCGGAATTTTAAGCCAGTTATACTCCAATCTCCTTGATACATCATGGCTTGAAGCAGTTGCCGTAGTTTTTGGCATACTGAGCGTATGGTTTGCCCGGAAAGAGAATATCTGGGTGTATCCAACAGGAATTATAAATGTTCTCATTTATGTTTACCTCTGTTTTTTTGCCGGATTGTATGCCGATATGGGCATTAATGCCTTTTACTTTGTAATGAGTGTTTTCGGCTGGTATAACTGGTCGCGCCGGGATGAGAGCATGCAGCATGTTCCTATAAGCAGTCTGAGTATTGGTCAATGGCTTTTATATATATTGCTTATTGTTCTTGCGTTCGGAATAATTTATCTCGTTCTCCTGAACTATACTGACAGTACCGTGCCCATATTCGATTCGTTTACAACCGCTTTGTTTATTGCCGGCATGTGGCTGATGGCCATCAAGAAAATTGAAAACTGGCTGTTGTGGATTGCCGGCGATATACTTGTGATTCCGATGTTTGCTATAAAAGGCCTGGCCTTTACAAGCATACAGTATATCGTTTTCCTGGTTTTGGCGGTGATGGGATATATCGAATGGCGCAAGCGTATGCATTCAAATGTGAATTCATGAACCGAATCTCAATAACAGGACCTGAATCGACAGGCAAATCCTGGTTAGCTCAGCAACTTGCCCAATATTACCAAGCACGCTGGCAACCTGAATATGCGCGGCAGTATCTTGATGCTATTAAACGGCCTTATACCTACGATGATATTTTGCTGATTGCCCAGGCCCAATTCAGGGAAGAAAATACTATTGCCCCGGATACTGAACTGCTTTTCTGCGATACTGATTTCTGTGTTACAAGTATCTGGTGCCATGTAAAATACGGGCAGTGCCACGAATGGATAAATGCGAAACTGCAGGAGAATCATTATGAACTTTACCTGCTCTGCGATATCGATTTACCATGGCAGTACGACCCTTTGCGTGAGCATCCTGAAATGCGTTCCGAACTTTTTTCGATGTATAAGAATTTACTCGACAAACATGGCTTTAACTACCGCATTGTGAGTGGGAACGGAAACGACAGGCTTTTGAATGCAATTCGTTTCGTTGATGAATATCTTCAGTCAGCCAAATAGCAGCACTTTCTTTGGAAGAACGCCTTATTATGGTTTCGCGACAGGTTCAGCAATTTGATGCTCTCGGGGAACAATATCGTTAAATTCGAATTTAAATGTCTTCATAAAGTCAGCAAAAGGCTTTGTTTTGTATGATTCGCTGACAACATAATTCGAAAGCAGAAAAAGTGCTTCAGGACTCAGGTATGAATTTTCATTCAGAATTAGCCTGTTTTTCTGGTCAAAATAGAAAATAGAAGGGAACTGCATTTTGTCTTTTAGCAGCGTTTTAGCAAGTTCATGGTATTTATCAGCCTCGTGCCTGTTGTAATAAGGTTTATCCCAGGTAAGAGTATCCGATGTTTGTGCATCGAGTCGTACACAATAAAAATTATCGTTAAGGTAAGCGGCGACTTTATTATGGCTGAAAGCGTTGGCAAGCATAACCGACGAAGCGGCATTGCTTTTCGAATAAAATGTCAGAAAAATTCCTTTTGGATTTTCTTTATTCAGTTTGAGGGCTTCTTTGAGAGGGATCCAGTTTACAACCAGGGGAATGCGGTTTTCTTTTTTATCGGTAGGGAAGGTGCGGAAATAGGCTGGAGACCAGATGTCGAAACGGGTGGTTTTCTGAACATTTTCGGATATATAAACCAGTATACAAAGCATTTCCGGGTATTTCTTAAACCCTTTGAATGAGAGTCCATTGTTCTGATCATCGTATAAAATCACCTCCGGAACTTCTGGTTTCGCGCCCAGAAGCAGAGTAGCCAGGTCATGATATGGTTTTGCAGGGTCTTTTTTGTAAACTTTCCCGTCCATAAAGGTCACATCCGGTTTGCTGCTGATATCAAATTTTACAGCATAATACTTGGAGTTTGTATAAATGCAGACTTCTTTACGGGTAAAAGTTGTTTTCAACATAAGTTGTGATGAATCGTCACCTGCTTTGTAAAAAAACACCATTACCGGCTTTGAGTTCTCCTTATTTAAGGTTGTTACCTGCTCGAAAGTAAGCCAGTTAATAGCATGTAAAGGTTCGGTTTGTGCAGAAAGGAATAAAGGAGAAAGAAAAACTGCAGCAAAAAAAGCAGAATGTAAAAGAGCTAACCTGATGATTCTCATGACGTAAAGTTTCGAAATTTGTGCCTGATTTTGGTTTTGTAAAAGTAATAAGTATTTGATTGCTTATTTTATTCTGAATTGTTATTGTACTAATTTTTACTTTTGATAACAATTTTTAACATTCAGGTATTGAAAACCGCTTCTAAAATACTCTTCCTTGCCCGCTGGTACCCCGATCGCTACGATCCTATGACTGGCCTTTTTATCAAGAGGCATGCTGAGGTTGCAGCAGGATGTGCAGATGTGGCAGTTTTGTATTTGCGGTCGGCGCCCGACAAGCCATTCGGGTTTTTAATCGAACAGAAAATTGAGAACGGTGTGCTGACCAATGAAGTTTACTTTGGGACAAAAAACAGTTTACCGGCATTTATTTCAAAAGCGGTTTCTGGGTTTATGTTTTTGGCAGCTTTTGTTAAAGGATACCGGTTTATTCTCGAAACCTGGGGCAGGCCCGATATAATCCATGTAAATATACTTACCCGCCTGGGCGTTTTCGCTCTGTGGTTGCGTTGGTTCAGGGGTATTAAGTTTGTGGTGACCGAGCATTGGTCGAGGTACCTGCCAGTTACCGGAACGTATAAAGGCGTTTTCCGTAAGATCATTACAAAACTGGTTGTACGGCAGGCATCAGCCATTAGCACCGTTTCGGAGAACCTGGCGAAAGCTATGCGCAGCCATGGACTTTTAAATACTCATTATATGGTATTGCCTAATGTTGTTGATACCGAAGTGTATGTGCCTTTATCTGAAAAAATGTACAATGAAAAAAAACGATTTATTCATATCTCCTGTTTCGAAGACCGCTCGAAGAATATAAGCGGGCTGCTGCGTACCATCAGCAAGCTAGCCCTGTTGCGAAATGATTTTGAATGCATCATGGTAGGCGAGGGGGTTGACCTTGAAAAAATGAAAGCTCTGGCTGCTGATCTGGGAATAAACGATACGCTGGTGCGATTCACCGGTTTGCTCGAAAATGAAAACCTGGTCGATGCATACCAGAATGCTGATTTCATGGTTATGTTCAGCAATTATGAGAATATGCCGGTTGTGATAAGCGAAAGCCTTTCGTGCGGAATTCCAGTGTTAGCCACTTCGGTAGGAGGTATACCTGAATATATCAACCCCGATAACGGCAGGCTGGTGGCTGCAGGTGATGAAACCGCCTTACTTGAAGCTATAAGCTTTATGCTGGATCATTACGATACTTTTGATAAAAAGGCAATCAGGCAAAATTCAATCAGGTACTTCAGTAGACCTGCTGTTGCCGAAAAGTTGCAGGAACTCTACAGCTTTGTAAATCAATAATGTTATAAACATATTACATGGACTTTGGCGTACTATGCAACGGTAATACTTTCCAGCAGTGGCAGATCGAAACAATCAGGAACCTGGTTTCGGCAGGACACACTTGCTCGTTGCTGATTGTAAATTCGAACCCTGCCTTTAAAACCGGTTTTCGTAAAAAAGCGATTCATTATCCGTATTCAAAGTTGTTTTACAGGGTTTGGTTCAGGTATATGATGCATCCTGAAGCAAAGAAAGACGTTGATATTACCAGTTATTATGCAGGTATTCCTGAAATACACTTTAAAACTGTAAAGAAAGGTTTTGCTGAGTATTTCGATGCAACGGATGTTGAAAAAGTAAAAGATTCCGGCCTTGATTTTATTCTCAGGTTTGGATTCGGCATTATTAAGGGTGATATTCTTGAAGCTGCCAAATACGGTATTTGGTCATACCACCACGACGATGAGCTTAAATACCGTGGGGTGCCGACAGGTTTCTGGGAGATTATGTTTGACGATCCGGTGAATGCGGCTATACTGCAGCGACTGACCAGTAAACTTGATAGCGGTATCATCTTGCACAAAGCCTATTTCGGAACCATAAACCATTCGTGGCAGTCCAATCTGGATAATCTGTTAAAAAGTTCAACCGAATGGCCCCTGCAGGTTTGTAACGGGATTGAAAACGGGAACCTCGAATTTCTTTCAGTTTCAAATCCGCCTTCTTCGAAAATATACAAGCTGCCTGGTAATTTAACGATGCTGCGTTTCCTGCTGAAACTGGCTGCCAATAAACTGAGATTTCATTATCATGACTTATTTCTGACTGAAAAATGGAATGTCGGGATTGTACCCATGTCCGTAGATAAATTCCTACAAGCCGGTGACTCTGATATTCCGGAACCTGTCTGGCTGAAAACAGGGGCAGCAAAATCGCTTTATCATGCCGACCCGTTTGGATTTGTTAAAGAGGATATGCTGCATATTATTTGCGAAGAATACGATTATAAAAGTGCCAGGGGAATACTTACAGCTTTTAAACTGGATAAAAGATCATTCCGGATCGCTGAGAAGACTATTGCCCATGAGAAGGATTATCATCTTGCTTTTCCGTTTTTATTTGAACACGAGAGCAATTTTTATTGCATACCTGAAAATTCGGCAGGCGGGAATGTTGAATTATTCAAATATAACCCTGTTGGCAGTAAACTTGATTTTGTGATAACGCTGATACCTGATCTGCAGGCTGTTGATCCTACTTTGTTTTTCCATGAAGGATTTTGGTGGCTGTTTTTTACGGATAAAATTTCAACCAATGAACGGCTGAACATCTGGTATTCCGAAAATCTGCATGGTCCTTACCTGCCTCATGCAAACAACCCTGTAAAGGTTGATATCCGCTCATCGCGACCTGCCGGCAATCTTTTTATAATGGATGGCAAACTCATGCGGCCGGCCCAGGATTGTTCCATACGGTCGGGAAGACGTATTTGTATCAACCAGGTTCTAAAACTGAGCCCGATTGATTTTCAGGAAACTAACTATGCAGTGCTGAACTCAGCCCCTCATTCAAAATTCGGTGATGGTATGCATACTTTTTGTGTTGTAGATCAGGCGGTTATTGTGGATGGGAAAAGAGAACAGTTTGTATGGCAGGCTTTTAGAAGAAAGCTGATGAAAAAAATTAATAACTTATAAAAATGAAAATGAAAAATTTCATACTGTTTCTCTTTGCATGCCTAATATTGCATTCTGATTATTTATACGCACAGAATGCTGGTGCAGGTTCAGTTGACAGGATGCATCGCGATGTTGCTTTACTTGCTTCTGATTCATTGCTGGGTCGCGAGGCCGGGACCATTGGCGAACAAATGGCGTCAGATTATATTTCGGGGCAGATGAAGCAGATTGGCTTGTTGCCTAAAGGTGACAGCCTGGGTTCATTCCTTAGCCCTTTCAGAATGAGCTACCCGGTAATTTTTAAGGAAGCAAAGTTGATGGTAAACGATATAGATTTTAAACATATCGAAGAATTCGGAGCTACCGATTTATCTTCACAAGGCAATATAACTGCTCCACTGATCAATATTGGCCGGGGAATTAATAATTCAGATAATAGTAATGGAGATATACAGGAAAAGATCAGAGGCAAAATAGTAGTAATTGATATTGCTTACCGGCAGCGAAATGCTGAAAATCCGGAAGTGCTCAGTCATATCATCAGCAACATTAAATCAGCTGTTCTGAATGGTGCCGTGGGTATCATTCTCCACAACAGCTCACGTAAACCTACCGAGAACCTGCTATTTGGCTCACCTTTTACCGAGTCGCTAAATGTGCCGGTGGTATACATTGCCAGGCTTCCCTATAACAAGATTGCTAAAATAAAAACAGCTACCTGCAAGTTATCAGTCGAAATAGACAGGTCTATTTCCAAACCTGCAAATGTTGTTGGCTGGATTGATAACAAGTCGTCCAAAACAGTTGTAATCGGGGCTCATTACGATCATGTCGGGATAACCCGTTCAAGAACCGGTGCTGATAAAACACCCCAGATACATAACGGAGCCGATGACAATGCCAGCGGAACTGCAGCACTCCTCGAACTGGCCCGCTGGGCTGTTAATAATGAATCTTTAAAGTATAACTACATTTTTGTAGCCTTCAGCGCCGAAGAAAAAGGTTTGTTTGGATCGAAAGCCTTTTGCAGCCTCCCATGGATAAGCCCTTCCAATATAGTTTATATGCTCAATATGGATATGGTAGGACGGCTTGGATGCCAGGGTGATACAATGAGTGTACTTGGAGTGGCATCATCGCCTGCGTGGGATGGTCTTCTCGACAAAACCGCTCATCCCGGTTTTTCGTTAAAGAGAATAAACGGGGCTCCTGCCTTTTCCGATCATGCGCCATTCCTGAAAAAAGGAATTCCTGTTATTTATTTTACGACAGGAATACATCCCGATTATCACACACCCAAGGATGATACGGAACTTATAAATTTTTCAGGAATGACAGAACTTATCGGGTACCTGCGGGAATTTATCCGCTCAGCCGAGGCGCTGCCCGAAATACCTTTTCATAAAATAAACCCCCTGCAGCATACAAAAGCCTACATTCAGACTTTTTAAAAATCTGATTTTACTTTTTCTCAGCTGTCAGCAAGATATTGAATGTAAAATCAGTATTTGTTATACTGTTTTTCTCCAGGACGAATATTGCCAGGCCAAGCAGGCTGAGTATAGGAAGTAGCATTAGCAGCAATAAATACATAAGTGCTGAAACGATCTTTGCTATTATCTTTTTACATCTCCATATTTCAGGAAACGATCGCATAAAACGCATAAATAGGGCATAGGTTGTTGAACCGAATCCACCAAAACTTTCAGATGCAGTCACTGTAAATCCATTTGCTTCAGCCAGTTGTTTCAGGTTAAATGCCGTATGGCGGAACCTGTCCTCGCTGCTCCAAACAGGGTAAAGGAAGTCGGAGGTAAGGATGAGTTTTCCTCCGGGTCGCAGTACACGGCTTATTTCATGAAAGAAATCCGCAGGCTCGTCAATAACCGATAAAACCTGGAAACAGGCCACACCGTCGAGGGAATTATCCGATACAGGAAGAGTTTTTCCGTCCTCTATCCAATAGGTGGTTTGTTTCTCCAGTAATTCAAATCCTGCAGTGCTGTAGTGCCGTTTTGTGTTTGTAGTCAGGTATTCGGATGCGTTTGCAAAATACTGCTTATACGGTTGATCTCCGGCTCCGATATCCAGCCATCGCCCTTTTATTGAGGATGAAAGATGTTTTAATTTTGTGTGCATCAAGGCCTTGTGAATATCAAACTGCATGAGATTCAGGTACTGAAAAAGCAAGTGGGCCGGTTTTAGGTTCACCATATTCTGATTTTATGCAAACTTAGTAAATCGGACTGTAAACGGTAAATAAGTTTTGTGTTTTTACCAACTTACGGATGAAAGCAGGCTGTAATTGAGTAGGTTCAACATTTAAAGTATGCTGTTTTCATGCAAATTATGGTCGTACCTTTGCAAGCCCAATTTGATTTTGAGTAATTGGTTTTAGTTATAAACTGTTGGATTTAGGCCGATCATAATTATCACTATTTTATCTCCCATTAGAGTGTTTATTGGATTTTTCGTATTTTAGCCAATCATTTTCATCATCTGATTATTATATTATGCTTAGAAGTAAGGTTCTGTTTCTTTTGTTCATGGTTCTGGCTTCTGCTTATCCGGTTCATGCCGCTGGGCTTATAACGGGTTCGTTTGCAAATGATACTCTTACCTATGGAGTTTCGCAGGATGAAATGATACTGTATAATATGATTAATGATATGCGCAGGCAAAGCAAACTTCAACCTATTCCGTTTTCGGCTGATTTATGCATTGTCGCACATACACATATCGACGACCTTATCAAATGGAAGCCTCAGGAAAACGGATGCAGTCTTCACAGTTGGAGCAAATCAAAGAAGTGGACATCTTGCTGCAATTCAAAGGATCCTGCCGGAATTCAGTGTATGAAATCAAAACCCAGGGAAATTACAGGGTACCCTGGAAATGGTTACGAGCTGATTTATTGGGGTGAAGAAAAAGCCAACCCGGCCGATGCCTCAGCCTTGTGGCAACAGGTAGAAGCATCGTCGGATATGATACTGAGCAAGGGGAAATGGAAAGGATTTCAGTGGAAAGCTCTGGGAGTCGCCTTAAATGCTGGTTATGCTGTTCTTTGGCTTGGCGATAAAGCTGAAAAAAAAGACCGGGAATACACTGCCGCCAATATTCCTGTGGTGGAACATCCGGTCGTAAAACCTGTAACAGTTGTCACCCCGCCTGTTATTCAGAAGAAAAAGTCCAAATCAGATACGTTGGTTCGGCAAAAAGTAATTCCTGTTGTTCCTGAAGCCATTAATCAGAATCTAGGGGGAACAGCAATAAAATATTATCTGATCGTAGGCAGCCTGAAAACTGCCGTAGCTGCGGACTCTGAATTAAAGAAAGTGAAACAGAAAGGCTATCAGGAGGCAACAATACTCAAAAGCGAATCAAACTTCAGGATAGCAATTGCTGCCTTCGATTCGTCACAAGATGCTTCGGTAAAACTCAAAGAGTTGAAGGGCTTATTTCCGGGTATCTGGATTCTGAAGCAATAAAATTATCCGTTTTTCCTGAATACAGATATTTCTTTTTAATCTGTTCCTCCGACAGACATCCAATCCGTCATCAGGCTTAGGTTCACCTGTGCAAAACTCATTAATAACTTCTGTGTTGAAGCATGCAATCCTTTTTGGGATTGATTTATATTTGTCCGCTCATTATGGAAACAGTAGAAAAATATAACGAAGAAAGTATACGGTCGCTCGACTGGAAGGAACATATCCGGCTTCGTCCAGGTATGTATATCGGGAAATTAGGCGATGGCTCATCGCACGATGATGGTATCTATGTGCTGATAAAGGAGATCATTGATAACTGTATCGATGAGTTTACCATGGGCCATGGGCGTAACATTGAGGTTACAATTAAAGAACATACGGTTTTTATACGCGATTATGGCCGTGGAATCCCGCTGGGAAAACTTGTTGAATGTGTTTCTCAGATCAATACAGGGGCTAAATACGATTCAAAAGTGTTTAAGAAAGCTGTTGGTCTGAATGGGGTTGGGTCAAAAGCCGTAAATGCGCTATCCAGTTTTTTTACTGCCCAGGCCGTGCGCGAAGGTCGTACCAATACAGTCGAATTCAGGCAGGGAGAACTTGTGAACGAAACAGGGGAGCAGCCTACCGATATGCGTAATGGTACTCTGATCAGTTTTACTCCCGATGTGCAATTGTTTGGCAATTACCATTTTCTGAAAGAATATATTGAGCAGATGTTATGGAATTATTGTTTCCTGAACAACGGCTTAACGATAATTTTTAACGGGCAACGCTTCCTGGCAAAGAACGGCTTGCTCGATATGCTCGAAAAATCCAATAACGGAAGCCCTATCAATTACCCTATCATTCATATTAAGGATGAGGATTTTGAATGCGCTTTCACCCATAGTGCCAAGCAATATGGCGAGGAATATTATTCGTTTGTAAACGGTCAGCATACTACGCAGGGAGGCACGCACCTGGCTGCTTTCCGCGATGCGCTTGTAAAAACAATACGCGAGTTTTACGGAAAGGATTTCGAATACAGTGATATCCGGTCTTCCATCATTGCTGCTGTCAGTATTAAAGTGAGCGAACCCTTGTTCGAATCGCAGACCAAAACAAAACTCGGATCGCAACATATTGAACCAGGCGGAATTACAATTAATAAATTCATTGCCGATATCCTAAAAAAGAAGCTGGATAATTTCCTGCACATGAATTCGGATACTGCCGAAGCCCTTTACCGAAAAATTCTACAGTCGGAAAAAGAGCGGAAGGAAATGGCCAATATCAAGAAACTGGCGAAGGAAAGCGTTAAAAAAGTCAGCCTACACAATAAAAAACTCCGCGATTGCCGCCTTCATTATAACAGCAACGACGAGCGCCGCCTCGAAACCACCCTGTTTATCACTGAGGGCGATTCGGCTAGCGGATCTATCACCAAATCGCGAGATGTAAATACACAGGCCGTTTTCAGCCTGAAAGGAAAGCCTCTCAACTGTTATGGAAAAACTAAAAAGGTAGTTTACGAAAATGAGGAATTTAACCTTTTGCAATCGGCTTTAAATATTGAAGACGACATTGAGAACCTGCGCTACAACAACATCGTGATAGCTACCGATGCCGATGTGGATGGTATGCATATCCGTTTATTGCTGCTCACCTTTTTTCTGCAGTTTTTTCCTGATCTGGTAAAGTCAGGTCATGTGTATATCCTTCAAACACCTCTCTTCAGGGTTCGGAATAAGAAAAAAACCAATTACTGCTATTCGGAGCAGGAACGACAGGATGCTCTCAAAGAATTGGGGCCAAACCCTGAAATTACCCGTTTTAAAGGCCTTGGCGAAATATCACCTGATGAATTCCGACATTTTATCGGAGCCTCCATGCGCCTCGATCCGGTAATTCTGAAACATCTTTCAGAGATTGACGCCATTCTTTCATTCTATATGGGAAGCAATACGCCCGAACGCCAACTCTTTATTATTGATAACCTTCGGAATGAAGGGGAAATAGAGGCTGTGGTGCTGGATGAAGTGGCTTGAGGAAAAGGTTTCATTTAAATTTGGTTGTCTTTCCTGATTTGGAAATTTCAAAGTGCTGAGTGCTCTGTGCTCTGTGCTATGTGTTTTGTTTCTGCTTTGAAAGTGTTTGAGGGCTGCCATTACTTTATTGGGATGAATATTAATCCCTTTGTTATTCTGCATGAAAAATGATAATAATTTATAAAAAGGATTTGGTGTTCCAGATCCTCATTTTCTGATATTTCCCGAAAAAAATATTGTTTATTCCGATTAATATAACTCCATAAAAGCTTTACCCAGGTTTTCGATTATGTCACCGGCCGTCAGGGCTTCATAGCCTGTTTGCTCAAAGGCCAGATCACCGGCAAGTCCATGAATATATACTGCCAGTATACAAGCTTCTGTTGGATTATAGCCTTGCGCCAGCAATCCTGCCAATAGTCCGGTGAGCACATCGCCGCTTCCTCCTGTTGCCATTCCAGGGTTCCCGGTAGGATTGAAATAGCAATTCCCCAAAGGCGAGCAGGTAACCGTATTTGCCCCTTTTAAAACTACGTTTAAGCTGTATTTCACGCAGAATGCCATCAAACTTTCAAGCCGGTCAAATCCATTTGACGTTTTTCCTGCCAGGCGTGCAAACTCGCCGGGATGAGGAGTGAGAACGGTTCCTTTCGGAAGAAAAGCAAGCCAGGTAGGGTTTTCGGATAAAATATTCAGGGCATCAGCATCAAGCAGTAAAGGTTTATTTGCCTGCTGAATAAGCAGTTTCAGCATATTGGCTGCCTGTTTTCCGGTTCCCAGTCCAGGACCGACAGCAAGAGCCGAGAATGTATCCAGATTGGGCAGTTGTGTACATTCATTTTCATCCTCATCAACAGAGGCAATCACCTCAGGAGCGGCACACTGCATTGTAGTGTACCCGCAGTTTGGCAGATGAACTGTTACTAGTCCTGCGCCTGAATGTAAGCATGATCGGCCCATCAGAACGGCAGCTCCCATCATACCTTTGCGGCCTCCGATCAGGAGCGCATGCCCAAAAGTGCCTTTATGCGAAAATTTGGATCTGGGTTTCAGAATGCCTTTTACATCTTCATATTCAACGAGGTAGTTTCTGCATGGCTCACTGTTAATAAAATCAGGGTGAAGGCCAATTGGCAGAATATGCCATTCGCCTGTAACATACTCATTTTCGGAAAATAAAAATGCAAGTTTTGGAAACTGAAAACTCAGTGTATAATCAGATTTTACAATAGCATCTCTGTTTGGATCAGCAGGTCTGTCGGCATATAAGCCCGATGGAATGTCAATAGCTATGGTAATGCATTTGCTTTGATTGATCAGTTTTACAATTTCGCTGTATATTCCTTCCAACGGTTTTGATAACCCAGAACCGAAAAGAGCATCTACTATAACGGTATTTCCGGCAAGCCATTCGGGACTATATTTATCGTTTTTACGGATTTCCACGCCACATTCTCTGGCTCGCCTCAGGTTGATCGAAAAATCTTCCGAAAATTTAGCGCTTTCATCAGGAATGCAGGCAATAACAGTAATGTTTTGTGCATGCAGTATCCGGGCTATAGCCAGACCATCGCCTCCATTATTTCCCGGACCACAGAAAATCAGGATGTTTTTTGTGCTCAGATCCTGGTAATGATTCATCCATTCCACACAAGCTGCGGCGGCACGTTCCATCAGGTCAATGGACGAAACAGGTTCATTCTGAATGGTATAAGCATCGGCTTTCCTTGCCTGAACTGAAGAAAATAGTTGAAGCATATTCTGAAAATTATTTTCAAAGTTACGAAACCCACAGTAAATGCGCTGGTATTCTTTTGCGCACGGAGCCTGCTTGATATTTCTCCGCATGTTCCGAATTCACATCCGATCGTTAATTACATTCGTTGTACCTTTGCCGTAGGATTATTCCTGCTCGCCAGTGAACTAAATCCTAAACCCTGCATCACACATCCCACATCATACATCCGAAATCCAACATTCTATGCCCCGTCGTCAATTGCCTTTTTTTGAAAATGTCACTATCCTCGATGCCGGAGCCGAAGGCAAAGCCGTAGCCCGGGTGAACGATATGGTAGTATTTGTTCCGTTTTGTGTACCGGGCGATGTGGTTGATATACAGGTTATATCGAAGCGTAAAAGCTATTGTGAAGGGAAAGCCGTTAAATTCCATTCGTATAGTGAACTGAGGGTAGACCCTTTTTGCGAACACTTCGGGACCTGTGGCGGTTGCCGCTGGCAGAACCTTTCGTACGAGCAACAGTTAAAGTTCAAGCAGAAGCAGATTGACGATCATTTTACACGGATTGGCAAGTTCAGTTACCCGCCAATTCTTCCTATTTTGCATTCGCCACTTATTACAGGGTACCGAAATAAACTCGAGTATACGTTCTCCGACCGGCGCTGGCTAAACGCTGATGATATGGCTTTGCCCGACGATCAGCGACAAACCAACGGACTCGGTTTTCATATTCCTACGATGTTTGATCGTGTTCTCGATATATCACATTGTTACCATCAGCCTGAACCTTCAAATGCTATTCGTTTGGCTGTGAGGGATTTTACTTTGCAGAAAGGCTGGAGTTTCTATAATCCGCGTTCGCATGAAGGTTTGATGCGTAACCTGCTCATCAGGAATACTCTTGCAGGCGATTGGATGGTAATTGTAGTATTTGCATACGAAGCACCCGAAGAAGTTTCTGCTTTAATGACATTCCTGGCTGAAAGCTTTCAGCAGATAACATCGCTTATATATGTTATTAATACCAAGCAAAATGATGTTATTACCGATCAGGAAATGCGCTTGTGGAAAGGAGAATCCTATATAACCGAATATATGGATGCACCGGTTGAAGGAGGCCGCAGGCTGCAATTCCGCATAGGCCCGGTTTCCTTCTACCAGACCAATCCGCACCAGGCATATTATTTATATAAGACTGCATTCGATCTGGCTGGTTTCACGGGTGAAGAACTGGTATATGATTTATATTGCGGTACCGGCACAATCACCAATTTTGTTGCTCCATATGTTAACAAAGCAGTGGGAGTGGAGTATGTTCCATCAGCAATTGACGATGCTCATACTAATTCAGGATTAAACGAGATCGGGAATACAGTTTTTTATGCCGGCGACCTGGCCAAAGTATTGAATGATGAATTTGTTTTGCAAAACGGTCGCCCCGACGTTATAATTACTGATCCTCCCCGAAATGGGATGCACGAAAGTGTAGTAAAACAGATACTCCATATCAGCCCGCAGAAAATAGTGTATGTAAGCTGTAACCCTGCAACCCAGGCACGCGATATAGCACTGATGATCGAAAAATATGAAGTTGCTGCTGTTCAGCCTGTGGATATGTTTCCACATACTCATCACGTCGAAAATGTGGTACTGCTGACGTTACGCCAGGTCAGACTGCATAATTCAGGATCAGGTTTTTCAGATCTGTGATATCGGGACTGGCGGCATCAATTGTAATACTGGCCTGCCGGTAATACGATTCTCTCGATTTCAGATGCTGTTCAATGTTTTGCAGGGAATTTTCTCCCTTCATCTGTTGAAAAACAGGCCTTTTACGTGCTGAAAATGCAATACGTGATAATATAAGTTCGGGTGTGGCTGACAGGTAAACAGTCAATCCTGACTGATTCATCAGTTCCATATTATTTTTAAAACAAGGCGTGCCTCCTCCGGTTGATATAACAGCATCAGGCAGGCTCAAAGAATCGGCTAACAACTTGTTTTCCAGATCCCGGAAGGCGTTTTCGCCGTATTTTTCAAAGAAATTTGGAATGCTGATCTTGTATTTCAGTTCAAATTGTTCATCAAGGTCGATACTTGCTATACCAAGGGCTTCGGCAAGATCACGACCCAGTGTGCTCTTTCCGCTTCCCATATAACCAAGCAGGTAGATTCTCATACCGCAAAGTTAATTCTCTTTATTAAATTAACATATTATTCTTCTGCTTTTCATGAATTACACTAATTTTGGAGATGTGCTTATTCTGATGTTTCCATTACAGTAAAGTACATTGACGGATCAAAGCAAACAGACCAATAATAAAACATTCTATTATTCTTAATTAATGATTTCCTCACCACACGAAATATTGAAGAAATACTGGGGTTACGATTCATTCCGTACGCTGCAGGAGGATATCATTAATTCGGTATTACAGGGAAATGATACGCTTGCCTTGTTACCTACCGGTGGAGGGAAATCCATTTGTTTCCAGGTTCCTGCGTTGTGCAGGGAAGGGGTGTGCCTGGTGGTTACTCCCTTGGTAGCGCTTATGACCGACCAGGTCGAAAATCTGAAGAAATTAGGGATTGTTGCTGTTGAAATGCATTCGGGAATGCATCCGCGCGAGATTGAAATGGCTTTTGAGAAATGTGCCGATGGTAGGGCCAAATTTCTGTACCTTTCGCCTGAACGGCTCGAGACGCGAAAATTCAGGGAGATGCTTCGTGGGATCAATGTGTCGCTTATTGCTGTCGACGAAGCGCATTGTATTTCGCAGTGGGGGTACGATTTCCGGCCTCCATACCTTAGGATTGCTGAAGTGCGTACTATTTTTCCGGATGTTCCTGTGCTTGCCCTTACAGCAACAGCAGTTCAGCGGGTTGTAACTGATATTCAACTAAAGCTTGAGTTCAAAGTCAATAATGTATTCAGCAAGAGTTTTGTACGAAAAAACCTGGCATATGTTATTTCGAAGGAAGATGATAAAATTAAAAAACTTCTGAGGATATGCAATGGAGTAAAAGGCTGCGGAATTATTTATGTAAGGAATCGAAGGCTTACCAAGGAAACAGCCGAATTATTAGTTCATAACGGTATTTCAGCCGACTTTTACCACGCCGGTCTTGAGCCTGCTGTTCGCGTATCGCGCCAGCACGACTGGATGGAAGGTCGCACCCGTATCATAGTGGCTACCAATGCTTTCGGGATGGGGATCGACAAGCCCGATGTCAGGCTGGTTGTGCATCTTGATCTGCCTGATACCCTGGAGGCCTATTACCAGGAAGCCGGCAGGGTAGGGCGCGACGGCGTGAAATCCTATGCAGTCATGTTGTTTAATGATCACGATATTGTTAATAGCCGCCACCATCTCGAACTGGCCTGGCCCGATCCGGAAACAGTAAGGCTTGTATATCAGGCACTTGGAAATTTCCTTCAATTACCGGTTGGCGCAGGAAAGGATGTTTCGTTTGATTTTGATTTCGAGAAATTCAGTGGTTCATACAAAATGAAGCCTGTTACTGTTTTTAGCGCATTGAAAATTCTTGAGCGCGACGGCTATATCACTTTGAATGATGCCTGGGACGATCCTTCCAGGATGTTTTTTGCCTGCTCAAAGGAAGATTTATACCGCTATCAGCTCGAAAATGCTGAAGCTGACAAAATATTGCGGATTATACTCCGTTCCTACAGTGGAGTGTTTACCGACTTTACCCGAATCAGCGAAAATGAAATCGCCAGGCGCTCGGGAATCGATTCGCCGAAAGTAACCGAACTCCTTTTCAGGATGCAGAAACTTGGCATTCTCGATTATCTGCCGAATAAAGGTTCGCCACTGCTTATTTATAATACGGAACGACTGAATCCGAATGATATAGCCCTTTCGAAAACATTTTATTCGCAACGCAAAAAGGAAGCATTCTCGATGCTCGATAGTATAATCCACTATGCTACATCGGATTCTGAGTGCAGAAGCCGTATGCTGGTTGCCTACTTTGGCGAAATAAAATCGGAAGATTGCGGCATTTGCGATGTTTGCCTAAGCAGAAAGCGAAATGCAATCAGTCAAAAACAAGCAAAGGAAATAGAACTGAAAATACTGGAGATTTTAGCTGACAATCCTTTTACAATAAGTGAAATAGTTAGGAAAATAAACCGGTTTAAAGAAAATGATGTCCTGGCAATACTCCGGTGGCTTATAGAAGAAGGCCGGATTCAGGCTGATGGTGAATCTGTTAAGCTTCCCTGATTCATTTCACATTACAATATTTTGATATTTATCTCTAACATGAAGACACAAAGCCATTTAATGGAATAATGCAAATCATTAACAGGAAAATACATTAAATAGCTATAAAAATACAGTTTGGATGAAGTGCGTAAAAAACATAATTCTTATTTCCGTCCTGCTTCTGAATTCAATATTGTGCAGGGCTCAGCAATTGTATTTTCCACCCCTGAGTACTGGTGATTGGGAAATGACCTCGCCTGCCAGTCTGGGTTGGTGTGAAGAAAAAACAGATACGCTTTACAGCTTTCTCGAAAGTAACAACACCAAAGCTTTTATGGTATTAAAGGATGGTAAAATTGTACTGGAGAAATACTTTGGAACGTTTAAGCCCGACAGTTTATGGTACTGGGCCTCAGCAGGCAAGACGCTTACAGCGACACTTGCCGGGATTGCCGTTGAAGAAGGCTTTTTATCCCTTGATCTGCCTGTGTCCGACTACCTTGGTGCCGGCTGGTCAATGTGTCCGCCGGAAAAAGAAATTCTGATCCATGTGCGGAATCAGATCACGATGACAAGTGGCCTGAATGACGCCGTGACGGATCCTGATTGTACCTCACCGGAATGCCTTCAATACCTTGCCGATGCCGGAACGCGATGGGCTTACCATAATGCGCCCTATACTCTTCTTGAAGAAGTCATTCCTGCTGCCACCGGAATGGATTTTAATGCTTATTTCAATTCACGTATCCGGAATAAAACAGGGATGAATGGTTTGTGGATCAGTTTGGGATACAACCACATTTACTTCAGTTCAGCACGGAGCATGGCAAGGTTTGGATTGCTACTGCTTGCTGAAGGGAAGTGGGATAGTCAGCCTGTTTTAAGCGATACTTCCTTTTTTATGGCTATGGTAAATTCCTCGCAGACCATGAACCGCTCATACGGCTACCTTACCTGGCTCAACGGGAAGGCTTCGTATATGCTGCCTCAGTCGCAGTTTGTATTTCCCGGGTTTCTTTGTCCTGATGCTCCGGAAGATATGTTCTCAGCTATGGGGAAAAACGGACAGATTGTTAATGTTGTGCCTTCGGAAGGGCTGGTGGTGATCCGCATGGGCAATGCCCCGGATAACCAGTATGAAATCCCGAATGTTTTCAATAACCTGATCTGGCAGCACCTGAATAACGTGATCTGCAGTTCTTCCGGCATAGGGGCACAGAAAAGCGAAAGCAGTAAATTCGAAATATATCCAAACCCTGCTTCAACTGCGGTGAATATCATCCCGGCAAACTCCGTCGGAAATTACCAGACATTACTGTTTGATGTTGAGGGTAAACTGCTTAAATATTCCGAGAACACTCAAAAACTGGATGTTTCACATATTTTGCCAGGTATATATACTTTGCTGATTACTCAAAATGGGATCAAAACTCATTTTGTCCTTTCAATTATCCGTTAACATGCAAAAAATCACTTTTAATCCCTTGCCGCTTGAGTTTTATACCCGAAGTAATGTTGTGAGCATCGCCCGCGATTTGCTCGGAAAAATACTCTATACCTCCATAGATAATGAGATAACGGCAGGAATCATAGTTGAAACCGAAGCTTATGCCGGTATAACCGATAAAGCTTCGCATGCATACAACAACCGAAGGACATCGCGGACAGAGATCATGTACCTCGAAGGAGGGCACGCATATGTTTATCTATGCTACGGCATGCATTCGCTGTTTAATGTCGTTACATCGGCCCGTTCGGACCCACAGGCCGTCCTGATCAGGGGGATTGAACCCTTACACGGGATGGATACCATGAAATTGCGATCAGGTAAGAATATTTTAAAGAGGAACGATGCTATTGGTCCTGGAAAGATTTCGAAACTTTTGGGGATCAATACTGCTCACTCAGGAGTGAGCCTGTATCCGGAATTTGAAACCGGGGCGGTACTATGGATAACGGATGAAGGAATAAAGGTTTATGAAGATGAGATAATTTCGGGGCCACGGATAGGTATTGACTACGCCGCGGAAGATGCTCTTTTGCCTTATCGCTTCCAGTGGGCTAAAAAGAATAAAGCTCCTGTTGGGGAGCTTTATTCTTTTTAAAATCTTAATCTTATTATTTTACATTCTTTGAAAGCTCAGATCCGGCTTTAAATTTCACTACTTTTTTAGCAGCGATCTTGATTTCCTTACCTGTCTGTGGGTTGCGTCCTTTACGGGCAGCACGTTTTGAAACTGAGAACGATCCAAAGCCAACCAAAGCTACGCGGTCACCTTTTTTCAATGCTTTGTTTGTGGAGGCAACAAAAGCGTCAAGAGCCCTTTTGGCATCAGCTTTAGTCATTCCGGCTTCAGCGGCCATTGATTCAATTAATTCTGCTTTGTTCATTTTTGTGATTTTTAAGTTAATAATAAGGTTTATCAATACAAATATAATGTAAAAATCAGTGATATCAACATGTGTAGAAGAAATACCCCTTAATTTGTTAATAAAGACGGGGATTTGTTAATAACTTTGCAGTAATACCAACGCTTTTAGCGTGTTTTTAGCTATTTCCCTGCTGTAAAATATAAAGATACTGACGGTTAAAGGCAGCATGGTATTGGGTTTAAAGCCTTTATAGGTTTGCCTAACGAGGTATAATGTTCCGGGAGAAACCGGTTCTCAGAGGGATAATATCTTGAAATGAGGAAACTGCACTATTCGAAGTGGAAATGCTCAGTATACTGCAACCCGCGAAGGAATTCAGAAACAGTCATACGTTTTTTCCCTTCCAGTTGTAAATCTTCAATAAAAATTTCACCATCGGCAGCGGTAACAGAAAGCAAATTCCTGTTATCAGAAAATACTGTACCCGGTAACTTTTCTGTTTCTGTTATCCTGAACGAAGTACGGAATATTTTAACCTGCTTCACGATCCCGTTATCGAAAGCCATAGTGGAAAAAGCGCCGGGAAAAGGAGAAAGTCCCCTTACCAGGTTATGAATCTTCTGGCCTGGGGCATTCCAGTTAATCTGGCAGTCTTTCCTGAATATCTTAGGTGCAGGACTAAGCATTGTATTATCATGAACCAGATTATACTGGCTCTTTGCTTCAACTGTTCCTTCAGCAATCATTTTAAGCGTCTCCAGCATCACATCACCTCCGGCAACCATCAAACGGTCGTGAAGTGTGCCGGCATCGTCAGATGGCAGTATAGGGAGTTTCCGGGACAGAATGATGTTACCCGTGTCAATTTCTTTCTCAATAAAGAAAGTAGTCAGGCCGGTTTCTGTCTCCCCGTTAATTATAACATGGTTTATTGGTGCAGCACCCCTGTATTGAGGCAGAAGCGATGCATGCAGGTTCAGTGTCCCGAATTCGGGCATCTGCCATACCACTTCAGGAAGCATGCGGAAAGCTACAACTACCTGAATGTTTGCGCCAATAGCCTTTAATTCATCAAGAAAACCCGGGTCTTTCAGGCTGACTGGCTGTAACAACGGAAGATGTTTACTGAGTGTGAATTCTTTTACTGCTGAAAAACGGATTTTCTGTCCTCTTCCGGCAGGCTTGTCGGGGGCTGTAATTACGGCAGCTACGCTATATCCTGCATCGAGGATGGCGCGAAGGGGTTCAACCGCAAATTCCGGTGTTCCCATGTATATGATCCGTAATTCCCTGTTCATGAAGTGACGTTAAATGAAAAATACCTGAAGTTCATCCAGGTATTTTTCTGAGTAGTATAATCGTATTACTTTGCGAGTTTTGCCTTGGCTTCTTCAATATATTTTTCAATATCTCTGGCTTCGGTGCTCTTGGTATGTTCTTTTTGTATTTTTTCGAAGAGTTCAACTGCTTTATCGAACTTTCCAAGATCTTCGTATACAAATGCAGCCCTCATCATATAAAGAGGAGTTGTGAGATCATTCACCTGCTGGCTTGATGCTTTGAGGTAATAATCAACTGCATTGTCTTTCTGACCCAGTTCCAGGTATGCATCGCCTATACCACCTGTTGCCATAGGACCGACAAACTCATCTTCGCTATCGAATTTTTTAAGATACTTGATCGCATCTTCGAATTTTCCCTGTTTCAAATATATGATACCGGCATAATAATTAGCCAGGTTTGCCGACTTGGTCATACTGTATTCATCAATAATATCAAGAAATCCAACATCCTGTCCATTGCCATTCAAAGCTTTGTTCAGCGAATCCTGCTCAAAATATTTTTGTGCCATGAACATCTGTCCCTGGGCTGCTTTCTCACGTGGAGCAATATACAGTTTCTGGAAAGCAAATATGCCCAGAACGATAACAACGGCAGAACCAATAATGATAGTCAGAATCTTCTGATTCTTTTCAATAAATTTTTCTGATTTCGACAGTGCTTCTTCAACTGCGTGGATTTTCTCTTCAGTAGTGTCAATTTTCTTGGCCATAATTCTTATTTTTGAGGCGCAAAAGTAGCCTTTTTTTAGGAAATAACACTCATAGCTTGCTTTTTTTACTAACATATGATTGTAAATTATAATTTAATGGCTTTAATAGTGTTCTTTTGTTAATCTATCTAACCGTATTCGAATGAAATATTATATCCGCATCACACTATTTGCATTACTGCTGTTACCTGTTATGTCGAAGGCAGGCTGGGTAATTACCGGCAGGTATATCGACCGTGACGGAAAAACTATTTTTAAAAGATATTTTATCCAGAACAACGATGTTAAAGTAGAGCAGTTTAATCTTATCTATTCAATCAACCTGAAAACGGAAAGCATTATACTTGTTGACCCTGAAAACCTTGTTTTTGTCAGAACAAATCTGAAAGCCTACCAGCAGAAAGTGAAAGAAGCCCGTTTAACAAGACTCAGTGAACTATTGGAGCTCATTCCGGCAGACCAGAAAAGTGAAATTGAAAAAAAATACAGGGCCCAAGCGGAGCGGGAGATATTTCTACCCGAATACGATCAGGATTCTTTGATAATTAGGCAATTAGCTGATACAGTTAAGCTATTGGGAAAGCACACGGCAAAATTTATGGTTTTCGAAAACGGTCTTAAGAAAGAAGATTTCTTTTTTACAGACGAAATTGATATTTCCTCCGACTTTGATCTGGACAATTTTCTGAAGTATCAGTATGTTCTTGAACCTTCTGATAAAACTATACGTTACAGATCATCAGGAAAATACCTTGATATTGTTAAAAAAGGACTGGTACTCCGAAGGTTTATTTATGAAGACGGCTACCGTTCCGAATGGCAGGTAAATAAATATGAACATAAAGATATACCTGCCTACGAATTTGGTACTCCCGACCTGTGTAAAGAGCTGACTCTCGAAAAGTGGCTTAGCAGGCAAAAGAACTCAGAAGACAAATATTACGACGATTATGAATGAAAACAAGGATGCAGCGTATAATGCCAGGCTTTGCGATTTTTTCAGGAGCATGAAACTCGAAAAACGCAATGAGCTAATGGATAAAGTTTTGCATGATCGCACCAGGTATATTGCAGTTGCTCTCGAAAATATCTACCAGCCTCACAATGCCAGTGCCGTGCTCAGGTCGTGCGACTGTTTTGGCGTTCAGGATGTGCACATTATCGAAAACTCGTATCAGTATGAGCTCAACCCGCATGTTTCGCTCGGAGCCGCTCAATGGCTCAATTTACACAGGTACGATAGCGGCGACAACAATACCCCCGAATGCATCAACAACCTTAAAAAAGAAGGATACCGCATTGTTGCCACAACACCAGATCCAGAAGCGGTTTCAATTCATGATTTTGATGTAACAAAAGGCAAATTTGCACTTTTGTTCGGTACCGAGAAGTTCGGACTTACAGCCGAAGCCTGTGCCATGGCAGATGAATCTATTCGGATTCCCATGTACGGATTTACCGAAAGTTTTAATATTTCCGTGTCTGTTTCCCTCTGCTTATTCCATTTTACTGAACGCATACGCGCCGAAAAAGCTTCATGGCGTTTATCAGCTGAAGAACAAACGGATATTTACCTGCAATGGTTGCGAAATACCATTACAAACAGCGAGATGATAGAAAGGAAATTTCATGCGGATTATTATTCCGGATAAATTTCTGGTCTAAAGCCCTTTTGCATGAAGGTAATTAATTGTGTACTATCAAATGAGGCTAATCTATTTTTATTTTGCATTGGTATTCATTTTTAACTAATTTTACACCACTGCCTAACCATCACTAAAATATTGTATTATGGGAAAAGGAGATAAAAAATCACGTAGAGGAAAAATAATTCTGGGTTCAAGCGGAGTTCGCAGGCCAAAAGCATCGAAAATCAAAAATTTTGTTGCTTCCGGTGTTGACGCAAAAGTTGCGAAAGTTGCTGAAACTGTAAAGCCTGAGGCTAAACCTAAGGCAAAAGTTACCACAGCTGATCCGGGAACAGACACAGTTGTTGCTGCTAAAACACTAAAAAAAGCAGTAAAGAAGCCAGCGACTGATGATACACCTGCATAAAGGTTGCTGAATTTAGCTTACACAACATTTAAGGATGTGAAGGATTAAGTTCTTTCACATTTTTTTTATAGGTATCGCCTCTTTCTTCGAAATTTTTAAACATATCGTAACTGGCTGCGGCAGGCGATAATAAACAGATTCTTCCTTTTTGGGTTACATCCCCCGCTATATTTACCACCTCGCTGTAATCGGAAGCTGTATATAAATTAACAGAGCCTTTCCCGTGGTTGATAAATTCTTTCATCATTCGCTTGCCGGCATCACCTACAAAAATCAGATTGGTGATTCCGGAGGACGGCAAAAAAGGATATAGTATCGTGTATTCAATTCCCCGGTCGAAACCGCCAAGTATTAATGTATCAACGGTCTGAAGTGTTCTGACAGCTTCGATGGTTGCCTCCGGAATAGTGGCTATTGAATCATTATACCATGAAATGCCGCCATATTCACCTACCGATTCAATACGATGTGCTAGCCCGTTAAATGATCTGATACCTGAACCTATTTGTTCGGTTGTAATACCGCATAAGTAACTGGCAACTGCTGCTGCCATAATATTGTAGAGATTATGGTGTCCTTTGAGTGGTTGCCCCGGACTGGTATCGTATAGTTTCACAGCGCCATGGGCTGACTGCAGTACAATACCCTGATCCTCTAAGCGCAGGGTGGCACGGGTGCCAGGCTCAAGCGAAAAGTCAATCTGCTGGTGATCCGGTTCTTCCGATCGGGCAATAAGCTGAAGCAGTGTCTCATTATCGGCATTATAAATAAAGAAATCATCAGCATGCTGGTATTTACCAATGTTGAATTTTGCCGATTTATATTCTTCATAAGTATAATAATGGTCGAGATGTTCCTGGTAAAGGTTTAATAAAATGGCTATGTGCGGGGCATTTGCGACATATTCAAGCTGGTGGGATGATAGTTCGAGTACAATGAATGAATCGGGCCTGATATCGTTAATGCAATCGAATGGAGGGATTCCGATATTTCCTACCAGCATGGTATTGAGTCCGGCATTTTTCAGGATATGGAATATCAGGCTTGAGGTGGTGCTTTTCCCTTTTGTTCCGGTGATGCCTATGGCCTGAGTGCCATAGCACTGAAGAAATATATCCGTTTGGGAGGTTAAATGTACCCGCTTTAATTCCGTTGGCAGGGTGTTGGATGGAATGCCAGGCGATTTAATGGCTACATCAAATCCATCGATGGAGTGCATGCAGTTTTTACCGGTAATAAATCGCAGAAAAGTATCCTCTTTAATCGTTTCATTGTCCCTGACAGCATCGTTTTCGTCGACAATGGTGAAGATTTTCGCGGGGAAAATCCTGCGCAATAAATTATAAGTTGATTTCCCTTCTCTTCCAAAACCTAAAATGGCAATATCTTTGAATTCAAAAAGGCTCCGTATCAATTCATCCATTTGAGTTTCTGTTTAATGATTTCCAGGAAACCTGATTCCAGAAAATGATCATCGTTATATTCATTCAGTATTTTGTCGGCCAGTTCTGAATTGTCGGGAGTAAAATTGGTAGTATTGCTGTAATAATCAATCAATAAAGGAAGTTTTTCATTTTTATGCCTGGCAATAAACATATGCAATGCTGCATTCACTTCGTCGATAGTTCCTACGCATTCAAAAGGTTTTACCTCTTCAATTCCAGTAAGTTCTTTCAGGTAAACCAGCATCTTGGGTGAATCGAACAGGTTTGTCCCAAAAATATGTACCAATTCAATCATCGGAATAAAAGGACTGAGAATAGTGAATGCAAACAGGCATTTCGGACAGTTACAGCACCAGACATCCGTTTTGCTTCCTGCATTGCAGCTTTTAAACACGGGGTAATATTTAATCTGTTCGGCGAAAATCCGGGCAATCTGAAGTTCATTCAAGGGCCGGAGAAAGCTGAAATAGTTGAAATCAGCCGAAATAAATTCATTCACATAGGCTCTGAAACCCGATTCGAACGCAAAGGACTTGGAGTACTGGTGATTGATGTCAGTACCAGCAACGGTGGGTTCGTTTGCGCTTGATTCGTTCGAGAGGGCTATATGCCTGTGTCCTGAAATGGCTGAGACCAACAGGCTGTAAAAAGCAAGCATGGCTGAGAAAGGTGTATGTCCGTTCAGGAAGCCATTGGCATTGAGCTCAAACAGGAGAGGATCCAGACGACGGTTAATTTCGATAAATCCGTCGTTTCCAAAACCGGCTGCACGAACACATTCAATGGTTGCACCCCTGGGATTCATGATAAAAGGGCGGATGTTTTCGCTCTTTCCCAGCAGTTCCAACGTTACCACGGAATCCTTTCCACCTCCAATAGGTACGATTACAGTTTCGTCGAGGCTGACAGATTGTGCTGCCATGCTGTCGCCTGATGATGATATATCCATAAACTCCTGCTGCGACGTTTTAATGCCATTGGTATAGAAAAATTCGCCCAGGCCCTGATAATAAACATTTTTCCACCAGGCCATTTGTTTATCTGTAAGTGTTTGTCCTTTAATGATCAGGCGGGGAGGGCAGGCTGATTTCCAATAGCTGATAAGCTCTATAAGACCGATCTGGAAAAGAAGGTTTACGAAAAGCGGGCTGTTTAACGTTTCGGTTGTTGGAAAATTTGCAAAGAATTTTTTTTTCGGAATACTGAAGCCAGGACGGAACTTATATTTGCCAGCCAGGTTAAATTCATACGTAACATGCAAACCGGCCTGATCTGTTCTTGCTTCAAACCCGTTATATTCCATAAATGGATATTCTTCCCGCAGCCGATTAAACTTTTCCTGTCCTGCTATGTTTTCAGATTTGTTCATTCTTTTTACCGGTGGAAATAAAGGAATATGGATAATTGAACGTCAAAGATAAAACAATCATGCAATCTGATACATGCTTTTGCGTTACTTTACTAACAGGAAGGTGATAACATCGCTTTACAAATGCTATTATATTCTCTAAATTTGCACTAATGACTTTACCCGATCAAAATCCAGCAGGTGGCCGCATTCTGGTAAGCCAGCCTTCACTCAACGACAGGTTTTTCAACAGGTCGGTTGTTATGCTGGCTGAACACGGACCGGATGGTAGTTTTGGCTTTATTGTCAATAAACCGGCCCGCATCAAACTAAGCTCGGTTACCGGCGAATTCGGAACATTTGACACAGACCTTTATCTGGGCGGTCCTGTACAGGTAAACAACCTTTTTTATGTTCATTCAAAAGGTGACATGATAAAGGGCAGCCTGAAAATTATTGAGGGCGTATATTGGGGAGGGGATATGAATGAAATCCGGAGCCTGTTGGCTTCAGGGAAACTAACCGAAAATGATATTCGTTTTTATGCCGGATATTCAGGCTGGCAACCTTGCCAACTGGATGATGAAATGAAACAGAATTCGTGGATTGTATTGGATGGCATGAAAAAATACGTCTTCGGATTGCGCCCGGCATACCTGTGGAAGAGAATTGTATTAAATCTGGGTAAAGACTTTGCACCCTGGGTCAACTATCCTGACGATCCGAACATGAATTAATAGCCCGACTACATTTGATTACATTAAACTTGCTTTTTTCAGAATCTGCCAGTCAGTATTGAAAGTAAATGTCCGAAAAGAGCAGGTTTCAAAATGATTGTGAACACGAATCCAAAAACTGCACCCCAGAAATGGGCATCGTGACCTACATTATCAATATTCTTTTTTCCCATATACCACGAATAAATCAGGTACAGAAATCCGAACAGTATAGCCGGAATTCCAATCGGGATTGGAAAAATAATGAGTTTACTCCAGGGATCGAAAATGATACTTGCAAAAACCACTGCTGAAACTGCTCCTGAAGCACCTACAGCAGTGTAGCTGTAATCGTCCTTGTGTTTGCCGTACGAAGGAAGCGTTGATAATGCAGCCCCTCCGATATACAATAGAATGAAGTACAGAATACCTTTGCTCCCGAAATTATATCCATAATATACCTCAACATTCCGTCCGAAAGAATATAACACCATCATGTTAACAAGCAGGTGTATCCAATCGGCATGGATAAGAGCATAGGATAAAAAGCGGTAGCTGTTTTTAAAATGCTTTATATCGTAAGCATTAAATGCAAGCCTTCTGAAAATATCATGGTTGCTGAAAGCCAATATAGAAACAATTACGGTTACAGCAATGATTAATATGGTTACTATCATCCTATTTAGGTTGCTGTGTGTAATCTATTTCGGAGCCAAGCACACTATGAGGCACCATATAAACAGCAAGCAGAATAATAGCAGCGGCTATTGCCCAGGCACGTGCATTTGGATTTTTACGCAGTTTTATAACGGCTACCACCCACCCAAGCACGGCAAGTGCCGTTTTGTTATCAGTCAGGTCATGTCCGAAGGGCCATCCGGTCCAGTATGCACCAAATGCGAATTTCTGAACAATAGGGCCGAGTATCAGTCCGCCGGGAATAAAGAATATAAGCGTGAATAAGGCATAAAGATATGTGCTTTTGCCTTTTGTCAATGCTTCGATGCCGGCACGTGTGCTGAAAAGCATGGCTAAAAACATCAGCAGAATATGGGGTAAAAGGATATAAAAAGGAACGGGCCCTTTAAAACGCATTACAACCGGGTGTTCTGTAACGGCTACCGTTTCTTTTCCATCTGAAAGGTTGACAGTATATTCCATTTTCCCTGCTGCAGGCTGCCTGGGCATCATAAAAGTGAGTTTCTCACCATCCCTTACCATGACAGCTGTGGTCAAAGTATCGTTGCTTTTAAAACGCTTGTACGTTATGGTCGCATTTACTGAATTGTCAGGAACCGTTATTGTGATCGGTGCATCTTTATCGGTTTCGGCTGTCCGTATCAGTTTATATTTAACCGAATTGTTATTTATTTTTACACTGCCATGAGTAGGGTAGGTTGGCCCGGTCATCCGCTGATAACTTGCAATTCCGATAGTGAAAATTACTGCGAATATCCACCAGAGTGTCGATTTTAGGGATGATGTCATAACTTAATTGTTGTGTTTATATAGGGTGCAAAAATATCTCATTATTTTCATATATCATTACAAATATGTTGTTTTCAGATTATATTTTCATATTAACGTAAATGCTGCAAAATAACAAAACTCATTTTTCGTTTGTTAAGTAACTAAGACTTTTACCAATTGCAAATTGGCTGACCCGAAAAAACTACAATATCGCGATCGCAGGCTGAATTTCCCAAAGTTCATTGTCCTGATATTCATAGTAATAGGCCATGAGGTATTAGTTGCCCAGGAAATGCTTGGAATTGTCAACAGCAGCTATGCAGGAATTACAGGTTCGGTAATCAATCCGGCGGTAACGGTGACTTCACCATTTTACCTTGATTTAAATATTATTGCAGCCGATATTTTTGTTGAGAATAATAATATTTATATGGCGAAAGACGAATACCGTTTTCGTCGTTTTCTGAGTAAAAACCCCGTCTTTCCTACACATGGTCCCGATAACAATCTGATAGTTTATGATTACTATAATCGGGTTGATAAAAAGGCCTATGCACAGGTTCGCTTGTTAGGCCCTTCCTTAGCCGTAACCGTGGGCAGGCATTCCATTGGGTTTGTAAGCGGTGCCAGGGCTGTTATGTCGGTCAGAAATGTGCCTTATGAACTGGCAAAATTCGGACTGGAAAAACTTGAGGTACCTGTGCAATACGATATCAATTATGTGGATAATCGTAACATGTACAATGCTGAACTGGCCTGGGCCGAAAATGGTATTAATTACTCGTATGTTTTTAAACAGAAGGGACTGGATTACTGGGCAGCAGGGATCACCGTGAAGGATCTCAGGGGTTTCGGAGGAGGCTATTTATATATTGACAATATTGATTATGTTGTTCTCGATCGTGATACCTTAATAGTTCGTAATGTGAATGCTGAAGGGGGTTTTTCGCTGCCTCTAAACTACCAGACTAATACAATAGATCTGAATCCGCTTTTTAAGGGCAAAGGCATTGGCCTGGATATCGGACTGATATATCAGAAAAAGAAACAATTTATGCACGATGATCGTACTAACAAACTCTGTGCTCAGAATTATATTCCGTATCAATATAAAATAGGAGTCTCGCTTTTGGATATCGGGAGGATAAAATTTACAGAGAATGCCGAAAAACTTGTGTTTGACAATGCATCAACCTACTGGCCCGGAATAACTTCCACAGGATACACGAACATGAATGCAATGATTGATATGTTGAGTAATAGGTTTTATGGCAATCCGGCACAACTGGTGCAGGGTCACGAAATTAAGATTGCACTGCCAACAGCACTGAGTGTTCAGGCCGATGTAAATTATTATAAAAACTGGTACCTGAACGGAACCCTGGTATATCCTCTGCAGTTTTCGAAATCAGGATTGATCAGGCCTGTAATACTTGGTATCACGCCAAGGTATGAGACGTATACCTTCGAGGCAAGCATGCCGCTTACACTTTATGATTGGACAAAACCACGTATAGGGCTTAGTGCCAGGTACAGAGGCTTTTTTATTGGAACGGAGAAATTAAGCGGGTATTTTCATTTTACCGACTTTACCGGTATCGATTTTTATTTCGGTTTGAAATTCTCGCTGAGGAAAGGATTCTGCCGTAATAATACATCTGCTGATAACTGCGGGTACGATGAGTATAAAAAGTTTATTAAAAAGAAAAGAGGCAACTAATCCTTAGCGATTCAGAAAGTTGCAGACTATTGTTGATCAGCCGGCAGTTTAGTCAACAGTCCTTACATCCAGAGCATCGCGCAATCCGTTGCCGATAAGCATAAAAGCCAGTACCATTATCATGATAGCAAGCCCGGGTAAAATGGCCAGGTATGCGTAATCCAGGATTATATAAGCATAGTTTTCTTTAATCATGCCGCCCCACGAAGGCATTGGCGGCTGAACGCCAATTCCCAGAAAACTCAGGCCTGCTTCGAGTAGTATGGCTGAAGCGAAGTTGGCGGCAGAAATAACGATTACCGGTGCCATGGCGTTAGGTAGTATATGCCGGAAAATGATTCTGAAATTTCTATAACCAAGTGCCTTGGCTGCTTCAACAAATTCCTTTTCACGAAGGCTCATAAACTGCCCCCTGACCACCCTGGCTACTTCGACCCACATCGTTAATCCAACAGCAACAAATACTTGCCAGAATCCCTTCCCTAAGGCAAAAGTAACGGCTATTACCAGCAATAATGTTGGCACAGCCCACACAACATTTATAAACCAGGAAATTAAAGCATCGATTCGGCCACCAAAATAGCCGGCGAGGGCTCCCAGAAAAATACCGATAAGCAGAGAAATAGCTACCGAGATAAAACCCACGGAGAGGCTTACACGTGTACCCAAAATAAGCTGACTCAGAACATCTCTGCCATATCGATCGGTACCCAGGATAAAAGTTTTCTTTACAATATTATTCTTTAGTATTACAGCCCTAAGTTCCTCAACTGAAGTGTTTACTGGTTCGCCTTTCAGCGTTATAAAGCGAAATTGATTGCTGGTTTTTATAATTCCCGAATTTTCACGGAGCGGGTAACAAACATTTGCCAGGTGAAAAGTGATTTCGAGGCCGGAGGAGTCTTTGCTGTATTCTTTAATCTGTATGGAGTCGTTGCTGAACCGGAATTCCGAAAGCGGGTATTCGGAATATCTGCTTTCCTGCCCATAGAGGAGCGTATAAAAAATATTTCGTTCCGGAATATCCTGGTTTTTAACAACTTTCAATACAGTAATTCCAGAACCTGGTTTTTGTGTTGCCAGCAATAGGTTCTGCCCGTTCACCATAGGTGTTTTATCGGGTGTAATCCAATAGCCTGTTATGCTGATTACCGAAACCAGTCCAATAAATACCAGCGAACCGAATGCTATCCTGTTTTTACAGAAACGCATCCAGGCAAGCCTGCTTAAAGAACCTGTACTATCGTACTTTTTTTTTCGTAAGAACAAGTGTTTTATTTTAGAACTTTAGTTTACGTAAAGAGGTTTTCTTGGGGTCAATGAATGCTTTTCATTAATTTTTTTGGTTCTGTTTTAGAATATTGTAGCAGGAATTGATTCTGTTATATAGTGCATTGTGCATAGTGCTATGTGCTTAGCATCATTTATTTGTATTTATCAATCCTGCAGCTTGTCTGCAATATACTCTCTGAGCACTGAGCACTAAGCACAAATGATTTTCCACATTTTCCTTAAACAGAACCATTTTTTTTAAGCATGTTTTGCTGAATTCTCTTAAATATGGCCTGGTAATGTAAGTACCAATCCCCTTAAAGAAATCATTAGAATTTCCGGTCACCACCCAATAATCCTCCCAGCAAGTCACCACCTATGCCTCCAATGCCACGCGACTCTTCGCGGTGGGTACGGGAGGATGAGATAATACGGTCAGCCAGGCGCGATAAAGGTAAGCTTTGAAGGTATACGGTCCCCGGACCAGTTAAACTTGCCAGGAAGAGCCCTTCGCCCCCGAAAAGCGCATTTTTGAAACCGCCAACAAATTGAATATCGTAATCAACCGTTGGCGACATGGCTACAAGGCAACCGGTGTCAACACGCAAGGTTTCGCGTTCGCGCAGATCGCGTCGGATAATGGTTCCGCCGGCATGAACAAAAGCCAGTCCATCGCCCGAAAGACGCTGTAAAATAAAGCCTTCACCACCGAACAGACCTGTTCCAAGCTTTTTGGTAAATGCTATATCGATATCAATGCCATTGGCAGCACATAAAAATGAGTCTTTCTGGCAGATAAACGTGCCACCGACTTGTTGAAGGTCGAGAGGAATTATTTTCCCCGGATAAGGTGCGCCGAATGAGACACTCCGTTTAACAGAAGCTGTATTGTAAAAAGTGGATATGAAGAATCCGTCGCCGGTGAGCATTCGTTTCAGCCCTTTAAAAATTCCGCCACCGGTTCCTGTTTCCATCTGTATGCCTTCCTCCATGAACATCATTGCACCCACTTCTGCGCGAACGCCCTCCGAAGGATCCAGTTCTATTTCAACGATCTGCATATCGTCGCCATGAATTTTGTAATCGATTACATCAGCCATTGGGAAAGAATTTAAGTTCGAATAAATTGAATTGCAACTGAAAAGGCTTGCGGTTTAAAATGCCTGCGATTCCTTTTTATGCAAATCTATAAAAAAATGACACGATATGAATTGAGGTATATTGACGAATTGCGATTTTTTTGTCAACACTTTTAAATTTAAAAATTAAAGATTACTTTTGCACCTTCAAATCCAGATGGTGGTCATAGCTCAGCTGGTTAGAGCGTCGGATTGTGGTTCCGAAGGTCGGGGGTTCGAACCCCCTTGTCCACCCTTATAACAGGCTATCTTCGGGTAGCCTTTTTTTGTGTCTGCACACCCGAAGGGTGTCTGATACAAAAAAAAAGCCAGCACCTGGCTGACTCTCTTTTTAGTATTCATTATTTTTCTTCGAATGTCCAGTATTCATCGACACATTCTGATGTTTTCTGATCCCAGTATGCCGGCGAAACAAATTTTCCGGCAGGGGTTTTCAGACTCATTTCGTACACCGCAATAACCGGGTTAAAAACAAGGTCAGTCACTCCAACGGTAAAGAGGGTAGGAGCGTCTTCGGTTTCTTTCTTGTCTTCGGCAACTTTAACTTCAAACTTGTTGAATTCTAGCAGGATTTTCAAAAATCCGACTCTTTCGGATGCAATTCCTTTTTCAATAATGGTACAGCGTTGACCATCAATTTCTTCAACTATATGTTTTGCTTTGAGTGGCATAAAATCAGCTTTAATGTATTAGTAATTTACTGTAAGCAATTAGTTTACAATAGCAAAAGTAAGCTTGTCAATAAATTCGTAAACCTGGCTCCAGAACCCGATAACAAAAATACCCACTGCACAGGCAAATAAACCAATGCGTGTCATGGTATCACTTTTAAAGAAAGCTATTGGGTTATCATTTTTATTGATAAACATGGCTTTAACAACC
>CAIJPI010000200.1 GCA_903822525.1 uncultured Bacteroidales bacterium
AATCTGAGTGTTTTCGGAAACACTCAGATTTTATCAAGTCCTTCCCCGAATATCTTTAAGAAATTATCCTTAGCTGATACTGTTATCAGCCTTTGCATTAAAATCACCAATCCCAGGCTATCAGCTTCAATAACCTCCGCACTTGAAAATTGTTCCTTTATAAATATTTCTAAAGAAACTGCAGATTTATACCTTTTCGACAGTCTGGTAAATGGAAAATCCTGTTATTGGCTCACAAACACTATGGGACTATGTTTGGATCAGGATTGTATTGACAGTACTTCGGCAGGAAAATCTGAAAATCGTTCATGGAACACACTGACTTATAGCATACTGCAGTACTTACAGGCAAGAAACCTGAACAAAACGATTCTTTATTGCAGGGAGTTACAATCCGAACTGCAGCTGATTCCGATCTCCGAAATAAATAAGGATCCTTATCTCTTCAATGCAAAAACAGAATTTGCAGTAGGTGATACCTTTACGTTCAGGCTGAAAATTAAAGGTCCGGCCGGGCGTTTTGCCTTTTACAGCCTGGTAAATATTTCAAACGGCAGTAAAACTTCATTGCTTCGCCCAACAGCCGACAAAGGCCCCGACGAATTCCGTTGTCCGCTTAATGAATTTGTAACCTTGAAGAATGAGAGGTTTGTTTTTTCTGATGCCGGTAAAGAAACTTTCCTGCTGATCTGTTCCGATGAACCCATCGACCTGAAATATCAGTTTACTGAACCAAGCAACATAACTGCCAAACGCGGTGAAGTAAGCTTTTCATTCAATCAGCTGAATGCTGCCCTAAAAACCACACAGAAGCGTGCCCTCAGTAGTCCCAAAATCAGCGTATTTAACCTGCCGGTGGTAGTTAGGAGTTCTAACTACTTTTTTAAATGAAACACAAACTGCCCGTACATATGTCCGACATTCTGTATCGGGCCCCAAACAGGAAGCTGATTCGCGTTGTTTCCAACAGCACTGATAACCCTGGCGCTCAGATCTCCGATAGAGAGGTCCTCACGGGCATCTTTCAGGAAACTTATTAAACTCCAGGCAAAAGGACTGTGTCCACTGCCGTTTATCTCATCATCAACATTTTCTTCCCTCCCGCTGGCAAGTGCATAGCGCGAACGCGACTCCTCCAGTTTATCAAGGGATGTTGTTGGAGCTCCTCTTTCACTCAACACAAGCGTTCCTGAATAACAGGCATCCATAATTAAAAGAATATGTTTGGCTTTAATCGCTTTTATATAGGTCACAATCTGGCTGTTCTGAATATAATCTGTGCGCATACCAATCCTGGCGTTGTAAGGAATCCAGTATCCTTCGTTAACCTTTTTGTCCTTAAATCCATGCCCGGCATAATACACCAGCAATTTATCATTCTCATTCAGGGTATCAATCAGGCGTTCAAACTTCGAATCCAGACTCTCCTTTGTAAAATCTTCATTTAGCAGCTCAAAAGTATGCTCCTTTGTAAACTGGTATTTTTCCCATAACAGGTTCTCAAGATCCCTCACATCCGAAACCGGAGTTTTTAATTTTGGCCAGTTGGTATAGTTATTTACGCCTATCATCAGCAGGTAACTCTCTCCTGTAATTTTATGTTCAATAGGTTTATTCACCGAAATTTCCTTTACTCCCCTTTGCCAAGCCTCTGCCTGTTTTTGTTTTTCCTGCTGAGCTAAGGCTTCAGTTTCAGCAGCTTTTGCCTGTGACTCAAGCACCAGCGAACACTCTATACTGTAATTCGGCATTCCTGCCACAAGATTCAGGTATTCAAATTGCTTTAAACTCCCTGAATACCGTTGCTCTGCCTTTACTATTACGGTTCTCCAGTTATCCTTCAGAAGAGATTCAAAAGCAGGATTTCCTTTGGGGATATATTTCTTACCTTTTACAAATACCCAATACTTTTTCTTAATCTGATCAAAGCATTTTATCGAATCAATCTTCACTTCAACGAGGGTCTTTGAATTGAAAAATGCCTGGCGGAATTCATCTGAAATCGATTTAGAACAATTATCGATTACAGTTTTTAACTTCTGTTGATTATCCTCTACCCTGAGCTTGTAA
>CAIJPI010000201.1 GCA_903822525.1 uncultured Bacteroidales bacterium
GGAAGTCGGAAGTCGGAAGTCGGAAGTCGGAAGACGGAAGTCGGAAGTCGGAAGTCGGAAGTCGGAAGACGGAAGTCGGAAGTCGGAAGTTTAACTGGAAATTTCATTTATCCTTAAATTGGGATTTATTGATCAGTTGCATTTGTATACATGTTATCTTTCAATAGGACCAAATCCAAATTGATACTTTCTTCGGTCTTCGGACTTCCATCCTTTTAAAAACCATTTCCATTCAATTGGCAGTAGAACCTTTCCTTTAAACCGATAAAAGGGGTTTATTTAACCTGTCCTTTTACATATTTTGTTGTTTTCGTTATTTTGCCGGTGGCATCGTATTCGAGCCATTTTCCTTCTTTCTCACCACCTACATATGTGCCTTCGGCTGAAAGCAGGCCGTCTTCATTATAGTCTTTCCATACTCCGTTTAAAACGCCTTTTGCATATATACCTTCCGATTTCAGTTTCCCGTTCTCATAATATTCTTTAAAATAGCCATTCTCGACATTATCGATGTATTCCTGTTCGCTCATAATTTTCTTGCCTGCATAGTAGGTCTTCTGAATCCCCTGCAGCTTGTTGTTCACATAATTGTACTCTGCAACCGGGTCACCGTTTATTGCAAAATAATTTGAGGGGCCGTTCTTTACATCATCCTTGAATTCGGATTCTTCCTGGAGTTTCCCGGCTGAGTTCTCGTAGTAAATTTTCTTTTTCCCATTGATCTTTCCATGAACATAATCAATAAAGGAAGCAGGATTAGTTCCGTAATAGAATTTCTTGGCGGTCCCTTCAATCTGGTTATTTACAAAATAAGTTTCGCTTACCAGGTATCCGCGCTGATCGATATCAACAGCTATACCATCACGCAGACCTTTCATAAAATGCTCAATCCTGATCAGTTTCCCGTCGCCTGCATAGGAAGTCCAGCAACCGTCTTTCTGATCATCAACATAGCTACCTTTTGACGAACCGGAGGTTGATTTTTCCTCCCAGGAACCTTGTTTTTTACCTTTTACATCTGTCTGATTGGCAGCTGTTTGAGCTGATACTGATGAAAACACAAACATCGTGATTACGATAGCAAAAAGAATCTTTTTCATTTTTAAGACAATTTTGAATTAGGTTTTATTTGTTTTTGAATAGGTTGGGAGTCGGGAGTCGGAAGTCCGAAGTCGGAAGTCCGAAGTCCGAAGTCCGAAGTCGGGAGTCGGAAGTCGGAAGACCGAAGAAAGTGCCCGTTTGAGATTTGGTTCTATTGTAGTCAAATTTTTTAAGAACGGGTATTGGCCAACAAATTCCAAATTAAATGTTAAATGAAGTTTCGAAAACTCCCGTCTTCTGACTCCCGTCTCCTTTACACCACCGAACCATACAGATCGAAGGCATCGGCTTCTGAAATTTTAACGCTGTAAAATTCGCCTATTTTCAGTTTACTGGCACTATTAATTAATACTTCATTGTCCACTTCGGGTGAATCGAATTCAGTGCGTCCTATATAATAATCACCTTCTATGCGATCGATCAGAACGTTAAACGTCTTGCCTGTTTTTAACTGATTCAATCCCAGCGAAATATCCTGTTGAATTTCCATAATTTCAGCAGCACGGCTTTGTTTCGTTTCGGCCGGAACATCGTCAGTCAGGCCAAAAGCAAAGGTGTCTTCTTCGTGCGAGTAGGTGAATACTCCTACCCTATCGAATTTTGTTTCCCGGATAAAAGTTTTCAGTTCTTCAAATTCTGATTCTGTTTCGCCCGGGTAGCCGACAATAAATGCCGCCCTTACAACAGCTGCGGGCAATTGCTCCCTGAATCTGGCCATAAGGTTATATGTACCGGCCTTATCAACACCGCGGCGCATACTCTTTAATATCCTGTCGCTGATATGCTGTAACGGGATATCAATATAATTGCATACATCGGGCCTGGAAGCCATCAGGGTTAACAAGTCAGTCGGGAAAGTAGTAGGAAAAAGATAATGCAGCCGTATCCATGTAAATAGTTTCAGATCCGAGAGCTTTTCAACCAGTTCGGTGAGCATTTGTTTTTTATACAGATCAACTCCATAATACGTCAGATCCTGCGAAATCAGCAAGAGTTCTTTTACGCCCTGGGCAGCAAGTTTTTTTGCTTCATCAATAATATCTTCAATAGTTCTCGAAATGTGCTTCCCGCGAATGCCGGGTATGGCACAGAAGGAACAGGTGCGGTCGCAACCTTCGGCTATTTTCAGGTATGCGTAATGTTTCGGAGTTGTCAGGTAGCGTTCGCCGAGCAAATCTTTACGGTAACTGGCACCCATACGGGTTACAATTTCGGAGAGGTCGCGAACTCCAAAATATTCATCAACCTCAGGAATTTCTTTTTGCAACGGCTCTTTAAACCTTTCGGAAAGGCATCCCATTACATATACCTGCTTGAGTTTACCTTGTTTTTTAGCATCAATAAAGCCGAGTATGGTTTCGATGGATTCTTCCTTGGCATCGTTAATAAATCCGCACGTATTTATAATTACAGAGTCCTCACGGCCTTTTTCACCATCGCGGAGCACACGTATGTTATTCAGCTTAAGCTGACCCATCAGTACTTCGGAATCGACTGTATTTTTAGCACATCCTAGCGTAACAACTCGAATGGTATGACGGGGAAGGGTCATGGTTGGGGTTGGGGGTTGGGGTTGGGGGTTGGGGATTGCGGATTGGGGATTGGGGATTGGGGATTGGGGATTGGGGATTGGGGATTGCTGATTGCGGATTAGCTTATAGGTCAACTTTGAGTGAAACTATGAAACTTTGAAACCCTGAAACTTTGAAACTCTGAAACTTTAAGAAAACAAACTATTTACAAACTCATTCTTCTCAAAAATCTGAAGATCTTCCATCTTTTCGCCAAGCCCGATAAAGCGTACAGGAATTTTAAACTGATCGGAGATGCCTATAACCACACCGCCTTTGGCTGTTCCATCGAGTTTGGTGAGGGCAAGACTGGTAACTTCGGTAACGGCAATAAACTGTCGGGCCTGTTCAATGGCATTCTGTCCGGTTGAACCATCCAGCACAAGCAATACTTCCTGAGGGGCATCCGGCAATACTTTTTGCATTACTTTTTTAATCTTGCCTAATTCATTCATCAGGTTTACCTTGTTGTGAAGGCGGCCGGCCGTATCAATAATCACAACATCAATATTCCGGTTAACAGCCGATTTCACGGTATCAAAAGCAACAGCTGCAGGGTCGGAGCCCATATCCTGTTTTACAATGGAAACACCGGTGCGGTCGGCCCATATGCTGAGCTGTTCGATAGCTGCTGCACGAAACGTATCGGCAGCTCCCAGCAATACACTTTTGCCTGCCTTTGTAAAATGGTAAGCCAGCTTGCCAATGGTAGTGGTTTTGCCCACACCATTTACGCCTACAACCATTATTACATATGGAGTATCACGTTTCGGGAAGTCAAAGCCGACAAATTCGCCGGTATCGTTCTCTGTGAGCAAGGCTGCAATTTCTTCTTTCAGCAATCCGTTCAGTTCACTGGTTCCCAGATATTTATCACGGGCAACACGTTCCTGTATACGGGAAATAATTTTCAGGGTCGTTTCAACGCCTACATCCGAAGTAACAAGGATCTCTTCCAGGTCGTCGAGCACAGCATCATCAACATGCGATTTGCCTGCAATGGCTTTGGTAAGACGCGAAAATACACTGGTACGCGTTTTCTCAAGGCCTTTGTCAAGTACCTCCTTTTTCTCTTTAGTGAAAAATGAAAATATTCCCATTTGTGTTAAAATTAGTTGAATTGTTAAAAATTCAATGGTTCAAAGTTCAAATGCTAAGCGTTAAATAGTACAAATGTTCTATCTCCCTATTTCCTCTTTTCCTGAAAACTGAAAAAGCTTTTCCCCTAAAGAAAAAGCTTTCCGTAAGAAACAGAATTTCGTATTAATTTTTAGCCAGGAAATCTTTTACAAGTTCGTTAGCTACGATGGTTTCTTTGAACACGTAAGCACCGGATTTAGGTGAACGGGACATACGGATAACTTTTGCATAGTCCTTACCACTTGTGGTACGCAGGGTTGCAACAACTTTCTTTGCCATGGTATATTATTATTTAATTTCGCGGTGAACGGTTACTTTCTTTAATATCTTGTTGTATTTCTTAAGTTCAAGACGCTCAGGCGTATTTTTCTTGTTCTTAACGCTTACATAGCGCGATGTACCGGGCATTCCGCTTGTTTTATGCTCTGTGCACTCCAGAATAATCTGTACCCGTGCTTCTTTGCTCTTCTTAGCCATTGGTTCTAATCATTTTTATTACAGGGGTGCAAAAGTATAGACATTTTATGAATTATCCAACAAGAGTATCAAATTTATTTTGATGATTTATCGACAATCTTTTGTTTATTAAAAATCAACCCTTTAAATGAGTTATATTTGTATTACATAATGAATAGGATGAAATCATTATATAAACTTTCGAAAACGCTGATAATATTCTGCTGTAGCCTTTCCACAGCGCTTATTTCCGCCCAAAATTACAAAATAATTAAAACTGATGCCGCATATTACTTCATTGATTCGGTTATGCTTAATATGATTGCCATACGGATCGATTCAACCAAAACAATCGGCAATGAAATCCATTATTACAACTTCAAACAAATCCGGCCTGCACACGACAGCTGCTCCATTGCCAATGGTGCTTCCTGGCTGGGCGATGAAGTGATTGAAAAACCTAATGGTATCTTCATCATTAAAAAATACCCCTACTCTTCGAACGATTCAACACACACATACACTATCCTGACTCAATCGGATCTCAATCAGCCCTGGCATTTTTATGATTTTCATAGCGCTACGGATTATGTTGAAGCCCGGCTTACCGGAATAAAAATAATGTCGTTCCTGAACCTGACCGATTCGGTTCGGATCCTCACGCTGACCCGAAAAAACTCAGCCGGCGAAATTATTGAAAGCACGGTAAATACACAGAAATTGCTTTTAAGTAAGAATTACGGAATTATTCGGATTTTAAAATTTGATAACATTCCGTACTACGAGATGTATGATTTTTATGACCTTGCTGGCAAAACAAATCCGGAAACAGGAATCACCAACCTGAAAACCCTGCAGATTTATGATTTTGAACCCGGCGATGAATTTCATACCGCTTACTTTTGCCGATCTTCAATAATTCCTTATCCGGTAACCAGAATCTCAACCATCAGCAGAGTACTGGAAAAAATCACGTTTCCTTCGGGCGATTCTGTTTCGTACCGCATTGAACAATGCCGTTCGGATTGTATAACTCATGAAACCCATGGAAGTACTTGTGAATACAGTCTTGACACTATTTTCCAGACTTATTCAGCTTTACAGACCCCTGAATTCGAAACTGAGCCGCTGGAGACTGTTCCTGTTTCTTCCCTGAACAATTGGACAACATACACCACTATGGGACTTGCAGCATGGAATTCGCATATTCTGCTTTATAATATCCCTTTAAAATATATACCAACCACTCAGTACTGGTCGAAAAATGGCGATTGCTACTCCCCTGCTTTTGATGGAAGTGGCTTCAGAGGTTATTATCTTGAATATTATTACAAAGGCCTTGGCGGGCCTTATTATTATTTCGATGAACCTGCCTGGGGGCCTAGTAATTTGCTGGTTTATTACAAAAAAGGAACTGAAGTTTGGGGAATACCTTTGGATTGCGATTCGTTGCGGCAGGTGGGCGTACCTGAACTTAAACGCAGCCAACCAATAAGTATTTATCCGAATCCGACTGAAGGAACATTTGTTGTCGCAGCTCCTTTGGGGACAAGCCCTCCATACAGAATTGTGATATTTGATATTTCAGGCAGGCTGATGACCACATTAACTATGAACTCACGTTCACAAGCCTTCGATGTTTCCGGTTTCACTGCCGGGATTTACATTTGCCGGCTTGAGGCTGAGAACGGGCTTGTGTACAGGGGAAAAATAATCCGGCAATAGTGTATCTTTGCGGGTATGATATGGGAATCGTACCGTCGTGGATTTGATGCTTTTCTTAGGCTCGAAAAGTCGTTGTCGCAAAATTCGGTCGATGCCTACCGGCATGATATCGAGAAACTCACAGCATTTCTGGAAGAAAACAATATTGCAGTTCAACCTGCCGGAATCACACTTTCTCATCTCCAGGATTTCCTCAAATGGCTTAACCAATCTTCGCTGAATGCACGTTCGCAAATGCGCATTATTTCAGGCATCAGGGCTTTCTATAAATACCTGCTGCTCGAAAATCTGATCAGCGACGATCCCACACAATTACTCGACATGCCACGCACAGGCAGGAAACTGCCTGAATTTCTGACTGTTGACGAAACAACAAGACTAATCGATTCTGTCGACCTTTCGAAACCTGAAGGCGAACGCAACAAAGCGATGATCGAAACCTTGTATGGATGCGGGCTGCGGGTATCGGAACTGGTTAACCTGAAGATAAGCTGCATATATTTTAACGAAGGCTTTATGCGCATTACCGGTAAAGGAGATAAAGAACGTCTTGTTCCTTTCAGCGGAAAAGCATTAAAACAGATCAATTTATACCTTCACGAGATCCGCAGTCATATTGCCATCAGGAAAGGGCACGAAGATTACCTTTTCCTTAACCGGCGCGGAGCCCGGCTTACACGCGTTATGGTATTTACAATCATAAAAGATCTGGCCATACTTGCCGGAATCCATAAAACCATTGGCCCGCATACCCTAAGGCATTCATTTGCCACCCACCTGGTTGAAGGCGGCGCCGACCTGAGGGCCGTGCAGGAAATGCTCGGCCATGCCAGTATCACAACAACCGAAATCTATACCCATCTCGACAGGACATTCCTTCGTGAAAATATACTGGATCATCATCCCTTATACAAAGTTGTAAAAACTGAACCCAATACGCTCTGATTCATGTTTCAAAAGCAGATAAAAACCAGGATTCTAAAATCATTCTTGTTTACTTTTCTGATACTGGCTGTAGTACTTGTGATTAAGATTTTCTATCCCAGGTCGTATCAGGTTGCACAAATCCATAAGCGCGACAATATACAATACTGGAACCTGCCTACAGGCTCAAGAATTGCCTACACCCTTATTCCAGCCAAAGGCCAGGCTAAACCTTTTCCTATAATTTTTCTGCAAGGCGGGCCAGGCGGGTTTATTTCGGACAGAACGGTGGCAATGCTGGCTCCTTTAAGCGAAAACGGATATACTATTTATTTGTACGACCAGATTGGGAGTGGTCATTCTGCAAGGCTCGGAAATATTGAAGATTACACCGCTATACGGCATAAAAAAGACCTGGAGGAAATAGTCGGCAAAACAGGTGCTGACCAGGTGATATTAATAGGACAATCGTGGGGCGCCCTCCTTGCAACCCTGTTTATGGCCGATAATCCGGAAAAAGTCTGGAAAGCAGTTTTTACCGGCCCGGGACCTGTCATACCTATGCGCATGGAACTGGCTGATGTTAAAGCCCCCGACAGCCTGCACCTGAAGGAACCTTTATATACAAATGCCCAGGCCAATGCAGAAGTCAGGAATATGCGCAGCCGGGTCATGTTACAATGGGCCTTATGGTTCGGCAGTAAACTGGCAACAGACAAAGAAGCTGATGATTTTCAAACCTTGCTGAATAGCAAACTGAACAAGTCCACAGTTTGTGATACAGCGAAAGCGGCAAAAGCAGAAGGCGGGGGTGGATATTATGCCCAGATCATGACCGTTCAGAGCTTTTCGGATATACAGGATCCAAGGGGAAAATTAAAGAAATCAGCTATTCCTGTTCTGATCATGAAAGGACAGTGCGACAACCAGAAATGGGGATTTACAAGCGAATACCTGCAGATTTTCAAGCATAGCAGATTGGTGATCATCCCTGATGCAGGGCATTCCATCTCGATTGAGCAGCCTGATGTATACCTGAAAACAATTCGTGATTTCCTGAACGAATAACCAGATTATAGGAAAGAAATTTAGTATCAGTTTATAGCCGGGAATGCAAATCCCTGAGCCTAACGGCAACTCCAGCTTACCAGCGACAGATCCTGGTCAGCAAAATAGAAATCAATCTGAGCATCCTCAAAAGTTACACGGTGTTCACCCCAGGTCTCATCATCCTCATCCAAATCATGGTAGCCATTTTCTTCCATGAGGGCAACAATGCTGGCCTTGTTGGTATTAAATATCCTTGCATTGAACAACACTGTTTCCAGGTTGTCGGATTCAATAGTGCTCAGCGATGGCTCACCATTGGCTGCGTCGAAGAAAAAGTTCAACCCTTCCTCCGGATAATTCCATACAATGCTTTCGACGTTTCCATCCAGTGCATTTTCCAGTTCTTCTACATCTTCTGGCTCACCGAACAAGCCTCTAACCAACTCCGGTGTACACCCGAAATGGATTTCACCCATTCCTTTTTTAAGTGCTATTTGCAGGTCCATGCTATGGTATGTTTATTAAAAAGTTGTGTTGATAAAATTACAAGTATTTTCGCATTCATGCAAATATTATTTGTAACAAGTCATTAGGTACAGTCTCTTACTTGCACTTCTGATGAAAAAGCATCTTTACTTTAAAGGCGAATCAGGTTCTTTTGCAAATGTGTTATAAATTTGTTTGTCAAGAAATTTTGGAAAAAATTTTCCCAGGAATACGGTTAGCTTTCCCTGAACAAAAGTAAGTATCAGCTGCCGTTTCTTCTTTACCACTGCGTTGTAAATGTATGCTGCAACAGCTTCGGCCGACATCATATGGTTTTCGTCACGCGGAGTTTCTCCTTGCAGCGAGCCATCTGCCAGCAGAGCAGCCCTGCGGATGTTGGATGAAGTAAATCCCGGAGCTACCACAAGCACATGAAGGCCCGTTTTGCGGTTCTCAACCCGAACGGTATCCAGGAAACCACGGACCGCAAATTTTGATGCAGCATAAGCACTTCTACCCGGCATGCCAATATATCCTCCAATTGAAATTACTCCTACCAGCGATCCGCCTGACGTAATCAGATGAGGCATGGCAAACTTTGAGCAATATACCGTTCCCCAGTAGTTTGTATCCATTACGCGGCGCATTACATCGAGTTGCAGGTCGATGAAGAGCGATCTCATGCTTATTCCGGCATTAGTAATCAGCACGTCAATCCTGCCATATTTCTCAAGCGTTTTTTCAACCAATTCACGGCAATCGCTTTCGATGGTTACATCTGTTTGAACAGCCAGTGCCTGGAAACCCCGTTTATTCAGATCTGAAACTATCTCCTGCAGTTTCGCCAGGTTGCGGGCTGCCAGCACAACTATTGCTCCTTTTGTACCAAATTCAAATGCTAATGCTTTCCCAATACCTGACGACGCACCTGTTATAACTATTATTTTATCCTTCATCGTATATATAATCACACAATAATACAGTAATTTTGGCTCAGAAGCAAACTAAAAACAGATTCATCTCATTAAATTGTACTTTTGAAGTGCAAAATTCGCATATAAATGTTAACCAACCGTCAACTTTTTTTAAATAACCTGGCTCAAACCAGCGATTCACCTCTGGCACTTGAAATTACAAAAGCTGAAGGCATATTTATTTATGATTCGTCAGGCAAAAAATATTTCGACCTGATTTCCGGCATATCGGTTAGCAATACAGGCCACAGGCATCCGGCCATAGTTAAAGCTATTAAAGATCAGGCTGACCAGTATCTGCATCTGATGGTTTACGGTGAATATATTCAATCGACTCAGGTAAAACTTGCCGGTATTCTATCCGGTTTATTGCCTGAAAAACTCAACAACTGCTACTTTGTGAACTCAGGAAGCGAGGCTGTGGAAGGAGCAATGAAACTGGCTAAGCGTTATACCGGCAGGAAGAAAATTGTTGCATTCAAAAATGCGTATCATGGCAGCACACAAGGCGCACTGAGCATCATAGGCAACGAAAGCTATCAAACGCCATTTGCCCCCCTTTTACCCGGAATTGATCACCTCGATTTTAATTCAACAGCATCATTAAATCAGATAACTACTGAAACTGCCTGCGTAATTGTTGAGCCGGTGCAGGGTGAAGCTGGTATAATAATAGGAACGCAGGATTTCCTTTCGGCCTTGCGAACCCGCTGCAACGAGACAGGCACCCTGTTAATATTCGATGAGATACAAACCGGCCTGGGCAGGACCGGATATATGTTTGCTTTTGAAAAATACGGTGTAATACCCGATATTCTTTTGCTTGCAAAAGGCTTGGGCGGAGGAATGCCTTTAGGCGCTTTTATTTCGTCGCATGAAATCATGCAGATGCTGACAAATAATCCTGTTTTAGGCCATATTACCACCTTCGGCGGGCATCCGGTAAGTTGCGCAGCTGCACTGGCAAATATTGAGGTTATTATTAACGAACAGTTAATTGAAGGAGTTGCTGCAAAAAGCAATCTTTTTGTTCAGCTTCTTGGTAAAAGTAAAGCTATAAGCCAGATACGATCAGCCGGCTTAATGATCGCACTTCAACTTGACAACTTTGCGCAAGTGAAAAATATTATAGATTACTGCATTCAGAAAGGGGTAATTACCGATTGGTTCCTGTTTAACGATTCATCCATCCGTATAGCGCCACCGCTCACAATCAGTGAAGAACAGATCAGGGAAGCCTGCCGGATTATTCTGGAATCACTTGATAAAAACAGTTAATCAGAATTTATATTCATTAGGATGAAAAGGGTTCGTTTTACAGCCATGCCTGTATTTATCGCTGGGCTTTTTATTTTTTTCTTCATACAGTCGACTCTTTTTGCCCAGCAAAAATATTCCGGGAATAACTTTGTTTCATTGCGACCTGTTAGTTCAGAACAGGAAATATTAGAAGCAGCGGCCCATGTAACTCCATCAGAACGGCAACTTGAATGGCAACGACTTGAAACAACAGCATTTGTGCATTTTGGCTTGAACACATTTTACAACCAGGAATGGGGACATGGTACCGAAGATCCGAAGCGCTTCAACCCTACCCTGCTTAATACCGATCAATGGGCTAAAGTGATTAGTGAAGCAGGCTTTAAGATGCTTATAATGACATGCAAACACCACGATGGACTATGCATGTGGCCCAGTAAATTTACCAATCACACGGTAGCGTCGAGTCCATGGCGGCAAGGAAAAGGCGACCTGGTAAAAGAAATTTCTGAATCGTGCCGCAAATACAACCTCAAATTTGGCGTTTACCTTTCGCCCTGGGACAGGCATGAGCCAAGTTACGGCGACTCACCTGTATACAACAAGTTCTTCTTAAACCAACTGACTGAACTGCTTTTCAATTACGGAACTATTGATGAAGTATGGTTTGATGGCGCTTGTGGCGAAGGTCCGAATGGCAAAAAACAGGTTTACGATTGGGAATCCTATTATTCGCTTATCAGGAAACTGCAGCCAAAAGCTGTAATTGCTGTTATGGGGCCTGATGTAAGGTGGGTTGGAACTGAAAGTGGTTACGGGCGTGAAACCGAATGGAGCGTAGTACCCTATAACAATGCTAACCTGGAGAAAATTGCTGCAAATTCGCAGCAGGCTGCACTAAATGAAGGCTTTACCCCTACCGGTGATATGGAGAGCCCGGATCTGGGGAGCCGGGAAATAATCAAAAACGCTCAAAACCTGATATGGTATCCTTCCGAAGTGGATGTTTCGATCAGGCCCGGCTGGTTCTGGCACGAAAGCGAAAATGGAAGGGTAAAATCACCTGAAAAACTAATGGATATTTACTTCAGTTCTGTAGGCCGCAATTCACTTTTATTGCTCAATATCCCTCCTGATAGCACCGGCCTTATAAATGAAGCCGATATAAGTTCACTCAAAGCCTGGAAAAATGCATTGAACGCTATTTTTAAAGATAACCTGGCAGAGGGAGCAACTCCGGTGGCAGGAAACAGGGATATGAAAATTGATTTCCTTAGCGATAAGAACGATACAACATGCTGGATTCCGGTCAACAATGAGCCCTATTCCTTTGAATTACAGTTGAAAAAGAAATCCGAATTTAGTGTTTTATTGCTTCAGGAGAATATCAGCATGGGACAGCGGATTGAACACTTTTCACTCGAAGCCTGGACTGGAAATGCATGGAAACAAGTGGTTGAGGGCACTACAGTTGGCTATAAACGATTGCTTCGGTTTCCTTCGGTTCAAACGAATAAAGTAAGATTTACCATCGATAAGTCGCGACTGGAACCTGCACTGGCCGAATTTGGGCTTTATCGCCAACGGCCTGTTGCAACAGCAAATCCATCATCAGCAACATTCAAAGAATCAGTTGAAGTTTTCTTGTCATGCAATGAAGAAGATGCGACAATTTACTATACCACCGATGGAAGCCTTCCTGGCAGTAAATCACTGAAATACAATCAATCCCTAAAAATAAATGAAGCTACCGAAGTAACCTTTGTAGCCATCAGAAATGATGGTACCAGCGGATTCCCGGGTAAAGCTTCCTTTCACAAAGCAAATTATGAGATCAGCCTGGTAAATGCTTCTGATGAAAAATACAATAGCGGCGGAGCATCAGGACTTGTTGATGGATTTAAAGGGTCAATTGATTTTACCGACGGTCGCTGGAGCGGATTCAATGGCAAAGATCTTGATGCAACCCTTGATCTTGGCTCCATACTAGAACTGAATGAGTTTGGAATCAACTTCAACGAAAGCACTAAATCATGGATTTTCAGGCCACAACATATCGAGTTTAAAATTTCTGAGAACGGAACTGAATTTACGACTATTTTTACAAAGCAGTTTGATCCACCTGAAAGAGACAATGAGCAACTGCTGCATGTTAATTTTAATTACTCTTGTAAAGCAAGGTTTATTAAGGTTATAGCTACAAATTACGGAAAGCTTCCCGACTGGCATCCGGCCAGAGGTGAACCTACCTGGCTCTTTGCAGATGAAATAATTGCTAAATAAATATTAACGCTTACATCATATCCTGCTGAATATGAACTATTAAACTACCTGATTACGGCAGGATAATATTTTGAAGTGCTGGTTATACGATTACTTTAATTCAATAAAGGGTACAAATTCATTTTATGTCCTTTTTGCTTGATCAAAAAGGACCAAAAAATCAAGACTCTATAAAGTTTCAATGATTTTCTACGTCAGGTTTTTGCCACGCCACGCAAGCCGTTCGCCATGAAAAGGCATACAAATATTTGACGTTGGAACCTGGCTCACTTCTGCA
>CAIJPI010000202.1 GCA_903822525.1 uncultured Bacteroidales bacterium
AATATTTAAATAGATAGGTTCTGTTTTAGAATATTGTAGCAGGAATTGATTCTGCTATATAGTGCATTGTGCATAGTGCTATGTGCTTAGCATCATTTATTTGTATTTATCAATCCTGTAACTTGTCTGCGTGATACTCTCTGCGCACTGAGCACTTTGCACTAAGCACAAATGATTTTCAACATTTTCCTTAAACAGAACCAATAGATATTAATGTTGTTGGGCGATACACACTAATTGTGAAATAAAATTTTGTGCAAATCACGGGTAAAATTACATGTTTATTGATGCAAAGCGCATGTAATACTAAAAAGTTTTATTTGTGTCATTAATGAAGCTTGATATATTATAGCTATTGATAAACCCGGCTTGTTAAATCCTTGACAAACTTAGCTTTCTATACTTATTCCTGAATCTTCCGGTATTCTTTTCGATAAAGTGGTTTTGCCTACCTGTCGGGCTCCACATATAATCAGTACTTTAACCTGGAATAGCCAGCCTTTTATTTGGCTAAGCAAAGCTCTTTCAATAGAACCCGAATCTAACATAATTTTATTTTTTTAACAGAAATAGTATAATATGTCGGGTTAACCTGACAAATTTATATAAATATGTCAGGTTAGATTATACGTCTTGCTTTTTAAGTACATGTAAACAGTTTGTGATTTAGTTTATAATCAGAATAATATAACCTTAAAAAGTGAATATTTCTAATCTCTGAGGGCTTAGTTCCCCGTAGCTTTGTAGCGAGAGAAATAGTTTTCGGGTAATACCTCGAAAACTCTGCTTCGAGGTAGTTTATTATCGAAAAATAATTCTCAATGCATCGCTATGAAACAATACCATTTGATTGTTTTCATTCTTAAACTTCTGCAGTTTCTTCCCGATATCGGACCAGGAGGCATCCATTGAAAGAACTTTATTTTTTATATATGGAATATCATCATACGTATTATTGTATTGATTTACCAAACACAGCCCAACATAGGGTAATACCAGTTTTGGATTATACATTAAACAGAGATTAAATAGCTCATCTGCCTGTTTATTGCGAAAAGATTGTAACTCAATAAATCCCTGGTTTATAGTTTTATGAATGAAATCCGGATCTAATCGTTTAACTTTCATGTAATCCATCTGATATAGCTTATTCTGCTTTGAGTTTTTATAACAGTATGATCTATATGCATACAAACCAGCATTGCCCGCATCTTTTTCAATACACTTCGAGAGGTAGTCAATTGCTTCGTGTATTTGCCTGGCTTGTATATATGCTTTTGATATTTCAACCAAGGCAATAGAATCAGAAGGCATCTTTAAATAGTAAAGTTTGAGATCCTCAATACCATTTATAAAATCCTTGCTTTCAATTTTTGTCAAACCCCGGTTATACAGGCAAAACAACAAATCCGGATTCAGAGCAAGTGCCCTTGAATAATCTTCAATAGCATTGCTGTACATTTTCATTCCACGATAAATCAAAGCCCTGCTGAAATACATGCCTGGCTGGGTTGAATCGAGCCTAAGAGCCTTTTCGTAATCGTCAAAAATTCCTTCATAGTTACCCAGTTCCTGATTCATGGAAATCTTATGCCGAAGGGCATTAAAGTTGTCGGGCTCAATTTCTGCAATTCTTCCAAAATATTTTACGGCCTGGTTTTTATCTCCAAGGAGTAAATTAGCCTGGGCAATGAAAAGATATGCCTCCGTATAAAGAGTATCTATTTTGATTGCCTTCTCATATTCATTGATAGCTGATAAATAATCCCCTTCTGAATAATAAGTATGACCCAGATTCAGGTATAGTTCTGTTTTTCGGGGATTCAACTCTATTGCTTTTGAAAAATTATTCCTCGAAGCACTAAAATCATTTCTGTTAAATAAAATCATTCCCAAATTCGCAAAGGGTTCAAATTGTGTTGAGTCCAATGTAATTGCCTTCAGTATATCTTTTTCTGCATCATCTGTCAGATTCAGATTCAGTCTGATTGCGCTTCTATAATCATATGCTTCATAAAGATCAGGCTTTAATTCAATAACTTTATTCATATCAAGCAACGCCTCGGAGTATTTGTTCAAATAATAATACGCACCAGCCCGGTTCAGATAAGCCAAATGATTCGTTGAATCCATTGAAATACAGACCGAATACTGTTCAATCGCTTTTTCATAGTTCTTTAAACTAAAATAGCAATTGCCCATCTTGTTGTTTGATAAATAAAGTGAATATCCGTATCGAATACCTGAGGCAAAATCACGTATGGCTGATTCAAAGTTTTCTAATTTCTGGTTGATCAAAGCTCGTTTATAATAACTTTCGCCATTCCCGGTGTTTATCTTTAAAGCTTCGTTATAGTCATACAAGGCAGAATCATATTTTTGAATGGAGTCGTATTGCTGTCCTCTCAGCAGATATACTAACTCATGCTTTGGATTCTTTTGTATGGATCTGGAATAGAAAAATATTTTTTCCTCAGGTGAATGACTTTTTAATCCTGCTTTATACCAGCGGTCATGCTGAGCCTGTGTAGCTATTGGTATAATTAAGAAGCTAATTATAAAGATAAGTAGGATGTTATAATAAGCTGTTTTATAGCTTAATAGATCATTTATTCTGCAGTTATTAATGCCATTCATAGCTAAAAGTTCGAGGAATAATTTATATAAAAATAATTAGTATTTGTTGACATGTGATAATAAATCCCCAATAAAGTCACGCCAGATACAGTTATTGATAAATCCTGCAATACAGATTTTTTAGATACAGAACCTTTTTATCCTTATTCCAGAAATATACCTTCAACTTAGCTCCTTTCGGAATCCTTGTGTCAGTTTTCAAGGTATTGATTATACGACACCATTTTCCGGGGATTTCGACATATTTAGCGGCAGCGCCTCTCCACTGAATGGCTTTTCCATCAGCAGCTTCGATTGAAATAACAAGCACAGCATCACCGGAATTATCCGTTGTAAGCAAATCGGTTTCGGCCGAAATCAGCAGGTTTTCGTTTCCGCTGTATTCATCGAAATTAAGTTCTATTCCGGGGCTGTATTCAATGGAAGCATCTAATTTCTGCGCTTTCGAAGTATCGGAAACAGTAATTGGTATCAACGTATCAGGCTTCAGAGCGGCTTGCATGGATTTAATTTCGGATAGTCCGATTGCTTTTTCATACGCCTGACCTTTTTCCCTGCTGAACAGGCAAATGGAAGAGAATCCGCTATAATCATGTATGGCGACCACGTAAGGATAAGTTGAGCGGATAATATCTTCTGCCTCTGATGGAGTTGGCTTGGTAACGGCAAACAGGAAATAGGGTGTGCGGCTGTTTCGTACTGTTTCCGAAAGTGCCTGCAATCCTTCCAGGTCATTGACGGCGTATTGATCGAACTTTGCTTTGGTGTTGTAACGCTGCAGGTAATAGTCGATATAAATAGGGTTATTGACATTGATCGCTTTTGTGATAAGGGTATCGCCGTATTGATGCTGCCATTCGGCGGTAAGCCGGGCAATATCCTTAAACTCTCCGAAATGCTGCTGCCGATAAAATGCGTTTACAACCGTAGTCCCAAATACTCCTGTTATCAGAAAAAGAGCAAGCAGCCATCGTTTTACCTTTCCAAATTCGTGGCCTGCATAGCTGAAAATCAGGATAATAAAATAAGGAAACGAAAATATTAATACCGGGTGCTGCAATACCGGGTTCACTTTAATGGAATACATATACCCGACAAGTACAGGTACAAGGAACCATGCAGAAAGGAACAACCTGAAGCGTAGCAATGAGTTGCTTTCCTTGTATAGGTATACCAGCACCAGCAAAGTGACCAGGAATACAAGAAGTATATACCACGACTGATCGAAGATAAAATACAGGTGTTCAAAAATCCATCCTTTCCCGGGAATACCCAGCCAAAGGCCAACGCCTTTATAGGTAAGGTGATTAAGCGTAATAGGAATATGTGGTACAAAAAGCAGGGCAGCAACAACCGCCGCGGTGATATAATGGAGAATATTGTTTCGCCGCGCAGCTACAAATCCTGAAAAGCCAACAATCAATGCAAAAAGAAAACAGAAGTAATGCGTGTACATACAAAGTGCTGCTGACAATGCAAATCCTGCCAGGTGGATGATCCGCGGTTTTTTGGGATTCAGGTCTCCATTTTCGGTGAAGAAAATCTTAAGCCAGAAATACACCAGCATTAATCCGAAAAGCACTCCCGGGCCATAAGGCCGGGCAATCTGGCTGTATAAAACCGGAAACTGAAGAAAAGTAAGAGCTGCTGCTGTAAAAAGTCCGGCTGATGTGCCAAACATCAGTTTTGCAACCTTGTAACTCATCCACACGGCCAAAATCCCGATAATTACAAACGGAAGCCTCACTGACCATTCGTTATCGCCAAACCAGGCCACCCATTTCCATAGAAAAACCTGTACCCCGCCCGGATGCCCATCCACATAAAAACCTTTTTGAACCAGTTCAGCGAAAGTGTTATAATGCAGGCGGTTTAAGGCGCTGAGTTCATCGTTGGAATAGGAAAATGCCCCGTAATGGTAAAAACGCAATGCAGCAGCAACAGCAAGTATTAAATAAAGCCAGAGTGATTCAGCATTCTTGAATTTAAGCGTTGATGGCATTAGTTTCAGGGTTGGTTAGTTTTGATTTTAGAACAATGAACAACGATTTAAGATTTTTGAAGAATGGAAAGTCCAGTTGGCATTTCAAATTTAAATCAATAAAATCCATTATTCTCTATTCTCTATTCACTATTCTCTATTCACTATTCTTTTTCTTCTTAACGCTCACGCAAAAATCATCAATCATCATCGCTTCGTCAGTTTGCGGCAGGTAAAAATAAACCAGTACTGAATCCTGAGCGGTAATCCCGCCGGGTACTTTCACCCCGAAATTAATGTTGTTCCATTCACCTTTGATGGTTTGACCGCGAAGATAAGCAGGAAAATAAGAAACAGATTTTCCTTTATGCCTGAAATCGGCCACCAGTGTAACATCCGTTGAATATTGATCAGAATTTACGATTGCAGTAACGTAAACAAACGAATCAGGATTGTTTTTAAGCGCCGTTAAAGGTACAAGATGTGAAAAACTGAAAGGCTGACGGGTATCAATCAGGCAAACCTTTTTACCTGAAAAAGCATCAGGAACTTCCGTGATAAAACCCGATTCCGGTTTGCATGGTGTCTCAAAATCGCAACAAGTGGTGTAACGTGTTTCAGCATTTTTATTCAGTACAAAAGCTGGAAAAAGTGTGACTTTTGCCGGCTTGTATTTTACGATATCAACTTGCAGGTCATCAATATACACAGGGGTTGTACCTTTAATGTACCAGTAATAAATTTTAACCTTACCGGCTTTCAGCCTGTCGATAGGAAATTCCCTGAAAATTTCAGAGAGCTTCCATATGTCGGAATTTCCATTAAATGCGATGGGATATGTTTTGTAGTAAACCTGTTTTCCACCGGAGGAGAAATCGAATACCAGCAATACTTCCGACTGTGTGTCGCCTTTTACGCGGGAACACACCCGTAAATACCCGTCGCTTTTAATCCCGAAATCCATTTCTTTTTCAAAAACCACGCTATAAGGCGACGAAAGCTGTATGCAGGAAGCATTTTTACCTGAATAAGATTGCTGCGCACTTACCGACACCATGTTTCCCCAGGGAGCAGCAGGTGGCGTTTCGAAGTCGGTGTGATACAGCATAGCACTTTCAGTTTGGTCATCAGCAGGCAATATCCAGTCATGATGACCGGGTCCCTGCATTTTCAGGAACTCAACCTTTAGATCATCCATAAGCACTTTGCCTTTGCTCCGGTTTTGGATTGAAATAAAAAGACTGTCGTTTACCGAACGAAGATAAGGAAGGTAAACAGCCATCTCCGCATATTTCCATTTACCGGCTTTTAGTCCTGGCATCAGATTATGGTGCATGCCTGAATATTTGCCTTTGTAAGTGCCGATACCAACATCAAGGGTTAAGGATGAATCAATTGATTCAGGATTAAACCAGCCGCCGATTTTAAGAATTACATTCTGCTTGTCCCTGTAATCAACCATTCCCCTTATAAAAATCTGTTTGCCGTTTGAAACAGAATCGAGTATCAATGCTTTTTTACCTGTATGGCTTATTGAGGATGATACAAAACTGTTAGAAATGAATAGGGTTTTATGATTTTCAAAATCAGTAGTATACGTTTGTTTTTCCAGAATTTCATTTTCAGGAATCATAAATGTGGAGCCCCTGCTGAAACTGAAGAAATTACCAAAATAGGTATTTGCGGTTACGGGTCCTGCCGGGTAAACCCATATTAATTGCTGGAAATGCTGGAACACGTTAAGTGCAATTAAACCGGATAAGACTGCTTTGAGTACAAACTGTTTTTTTAACTGTAAATTGAAAATAAAAACAATCAGTATCCCTATAAAAGCATAGAAATCAATCATTACGCGCTGGCTGATATAGGAGGTGTAAGTCCAGATCCACCAACTCGACATAAAATAGACTACGAAGAACAGGAAAGCCGCCAGGCTGAAAAACTGCCATTTGCTTTTCCTGAAAAGGGAAACAAATCCAAATGCTGCAAATGCTGCAATAGGCGTATACAGCATCCATCCTTTTTCGAAACTGAAAAGGAATGAAAATAAATGTGGTTTGGAAAGGTCGTAGGATTCGCTGCCATACGAGTAAACCAGGAAGTGACCTGTTTTAACGTACCAGTAAACTACCGGAATCAACAATGGAATGGCGAGGGCCAGAGCCGAAAGAAGAAGAACCCGGATTTCTGTGAATGCCTTCCTGAAAAACAGAATGAATGTCGCTCGGCTGCCACAAATAAAAGGCAAAGCAAAAACAATAAGGCCATTTTGCGGACGACTGATGATAACCATACCCAGCATAAAGGCTGCCAAAATATAGTAGAGAGGTTTCCCCCGTTTGCAGGCTTCCAGAACCGAATATATGAACCCATTAACCAGAAAGAAATTATAAACATGCACCTGGCTGCCTGCATTTACTGTATAATATACCAGATTAGTTGCCAACGCTACCGCTACGAGCGACCAGGCAACCACATTTTCATCCTTGGTATAAAAGCGGAGTATTCGGCGAAGTATCAGCAGGGCCAGCCAGAAATAAAAGAATGCAGCAAATGCAATGGCATATTGATAGGGGAGGGAATACCCGTCAGCCGGATAACCGGATAAAACTGCAACCGTATGCCCGGCTGCAAAGAATGGCAGCCAGAGTATAGCAGGCCCCGGGAAGTACTTGTTTATTATGCCATTGCCTGAATCGAACCTGAAATCCTTATACAATTGCCTGCCGGCAGGATAATATTCTGATTCGTATTTGTCGATAAATCCATAATCCGTATCATGATAAATAAACAGCGCGGTCAGGTAGGCATAATAACCTTTTCCATCGCTGACAATAACCTTGTCCCATGGGTCGGCAGGACTCTTGGTGAGTAAAAACAAAACGGCATACACCAGTACAATAAATTCGGGTACGTGCTTTCTGAGTTTCATCAGGGATGGATTGGTGACCTTACCGGTGATATCGGATAAATGTTATTTGCTTAGGGGTGTCTGCTTTTTTCTGAAATATACACCCCAATGGAATACGCGAACAAAGCCCTGGACTACTGTTTATTACGTTGCCGGAGTGCTTCGAAAATAATGATGCCCGCTGCAACCGAAACATTCAAGGAGCCAATAGTTCCAAGTAAAGAGATTTTAATACGATCGTCGCAAAGCTTCAGATACTCCGGCGAGATACCGTCTTCTTCCGATCCCAGGATGAAGGCTATAGGCCCGCTGAGATCCGTTGTTCCGTAGTCGGTGCTGCCGTGTTCGGTAACTGCAATCAGGCGCACTCCTGAATCCTTAAAGTACCGTAAGGTGTTTTTCAGGTTTGGACTGCGGTGAACCGGAACGAGGTTGAGGGCACCGGCTGAAGTCTTGATGGCATCAGCATTTACCTGGGCGCTGCCGCGCGAAGGGATTATCAGTGCATCCACCCCGGCGCATTCGGCGCTGCGTGCAATAGCACCAAAGTTGCGGACATCAGTAATCCTGTCAAGAATAATAAACATGGGCTGTCTGCCCGATTCGAACGAACGGATCAGTATATCTTCAATCGGCTGGTATTCGATCATGGAAACAAAGGCAACAATTCCCTGGTGGTTGGCCTTGGTAAATGAATCGAGTTTTTCGTTGGGTACTTTCTGAACAGGGATTTCCCGCTCTTCAGCTATCGAAGTAATTTCGCGTACCTGCGGATTACGCAACTCGCGCGAAAGAAGTATTTTCTCAATGTCTTTGCCTGCATTCAGGGCTTCTAATATCGGATGGATGCCATAAACCAGATTTTCGGGTTGTTTACGCGGGCCGTTGAAGTGTTTTTCGTACATATGTTTTTGTAGGGTTTCAGGGTTTCAGGGTTCAAGGGGTAAAGGGTTCAAGGGTTCAAGGGGTAAAAGGTTCAAGAGTTCAAGGGTTCAAGGGTTCAAGAGTTCAAGGGTTCAAGAGTTCAAGGGTTCAAGGGTTCAAGAGTTCAAGAGTTCAAGGGTTCAAGGGTTCAAGGGTTCAAGGGGTAAAGGGTTCAAGGGTTCAAGGGTTCAAAGGTTCAAGGGGTAAAGGGTTCAAGGGGTAAAGGGGTAAAGGGTTCAAGAGTTCAAGAGTTCAAGGGTTCAAGGGGTAAAGGGTTCAAGGGTTAGGGGTTTTTATTGTTTGAAGGGTTTGTTAGGTTTGAAGTTATTGTCTTGTTCGTTACTATTCTCAGTGTTTCTTCGTGGCCTTAGTGCCTCAGTGGTTAAAAAGTTTCACGATTTCAGGGTTTATGTTTCATGGTTCACTCCCTCGCCCCATCACTCCCTCGCCCCATCACTCCCTCACTCCCTCCAAAGTAAAAAAATCAGAACACGTTTTCCTGCTACCGTCTCCAAAGCTGAACATTCTGGTACCAGATCGATTTGTAATACTGATTTCGGATCAGTACATAATCGTTGCTGGTAAATGGATTCTGAGCTTTGTTAAAATAGAATTTCAAGGCCCTTGGATCGTCGTATTCGCCATAAATCCACACTTCCTGCTCAAAACTCCTGAAAACTTTGGTAGGCTTACCCATTACAATAAATATCATTCCCCGGTCGGTTTTCCAGCCTTCGGTAAAAGAAGTGTATAATTTGTTTGCGGTTTCGACGCGAAGGTAGTATTTGCGTATAAGTTCGGTAGCCAGGTCAGGCCTGCCGGCATTTACAATCCAGAAACTGTCGACAGCAACTTTGGGGATTGCGTAGGAACTTAACAGCTGGAACTCCTTCGAAGATGTTATATACCTGAGTGATTCGATCATCAGGGAATGCATGGTAACTTTTGGATAACCGGTATTCATCCTGAAAAGTGAAGGACCTGACAGCACCGAAGTGTCAGCCTGGAAAAAGTAAAACCCTGCATGCTCAGGACGGAAATATTCGCTTTTCCCGTTTATTAATTCCATAGTGAATGTACTGTCGGGGGTATAATTGAAGAGTGCCCGGTACTGATCAACAAAGGGTGGAATAGGGGAGGGGAAGTTGCGCGAATACATTTTTACCAGCAGTTTGCGGCTGGCAGTATCCTGGGTAACAAGACGCAAAGGCCGTGAATACGATGTGATATTGCCCGAAAGGTAGTCGCCTGATTCGTTCTGAAAGCGGTACCACGATTGGCTGAACCGGTTTTTCTTACTGAAATACTCCAGGAGCAGAAAATCATCTTGTTTACCCGGTACAGTATAGGTTGCTTTAACAAAATAATCCAGTCCGGCAGGTGCATTAAAAGTGTAAGTGTTACTGATAAAGCTCAGGCGGTCGGAAGTGTCGGCTATTGAAAAGGTGGCGCTGTCAATCAGGCCGATACGCTTACCTTCTCCGATGATTTCATATTTTAATGTGCCTCTCCCGCTTATTCTTTTTGTTCCCGGATCAGGTAAAATAAGCCCGGCAGGCAGAACAATGCTGATCGTTGTGATGCTGTCGTTAATATTGTATAATTGGTTTAGCTGCAGCGCATTTGTTTCCTGTCCTGTATACAGGCTGCTGATATCCATCCCGGTAACGTTGAGCGA
>CAIJPI010000203.1 GCA_903822525.1 uncultured Bacteroidales bacterium
CATCCGTTGCCATCGGTATAATTTATGCTGATGGAATAAGGTCCGGTTCCGTCCCACGTTACTGTGGCTGTATTGCTCGTTGTAGTTCCGCCAGCAGTAATAGTTCCACCGGATATGCTCCAAATATAGTCAGTCATACCCGAATCAGTAGTATACAAATTACCTGCTGAATTGAAGCAAACAGGCGATGGACCGCCTAATGCAGGAATAGGCAATGGGTTCACCGTTACATTGAAAACAGTTGCTGAGGCTGCGGTACATCCGTTACCATCCGTATAACTGACACTTATCCAATGTGGACCTGCGCCATTCCAGGTAACGGTGGATGTATTACTGGTCAATGTTCCTCCTGAGGTGATGATCCCCCCAACTATATTCCAATTGTAGTTTGTCATACCGGGATCGGTGGTATAAACGTTAGATGATGAGTTGAAGCAAACCGGTGAAGGACCGCTTAATGCAGGTATTGGCAAAAGGTTAACTGTTACATTAAATACTGTTGGGGTGGCAGCAGTACATCCGTTCGCATTCGTATAGCTTACACTGATGGAATACGGACCGGCACCATTCCAATGCGCTGTAGCCGTATTGCTGGTTGATGTTCCACCTGAAGTGATCGTACCGCCCACAATGTTCCAAATATAATTGGTCATGGCCGGATCGGTAGTGTACACATTGCCTGTTGAGTTAAAACATACAGGGCTTGGACCGTTCAGTGCAGGAATAGGCAGAGGATTTACTGTTACAGGAAAAATAGTTGGTACAGCTGAAGAACATCCGTTCCCATCGGTATAACTTACTTCTATTGAATATGGCCCGATACCATCCCAGGTTACTGTTGCTGTATTGTTTGTGGATGTCCCTCCCGCTGTAATTGTTCCACCTGCAGTATTCCATACATAATTTGACATCGCTCCGTCAGTTGTATATACATTACCGGATGAATTAAAGCAAACAGGGGATGCCCCGCTTAAAACCGGAACCGGTAATGGATTAGCTGATACGTTAAATACCGTAGGAATTGCAGCTGTACATCCGTTACCGTCGGTGTAATTTACACTTATTGAGTATGGAAGAGCGCCATCCCATTTTACGGTTGCTGAATTACTGGTAGAGTTTCCGCCAGCATTAATTGTCCCACCATTTATGGACCATACATAGTTAGTCATACCTAAGTCAGTAGTATATACACTTCCTCCGGAATTAACGCAAACAGGGGAAGGTCCGTTCAAAGCAGGAACGGGAAGGGCGTTTACTATAACAGGGAATATAGTAGGTGCAACCGCAGTACATCCTTTAAAATCAGTATAGTTGACTTGTATTGAATAGGGTCCTGAGCCATTCCAGGTTACAGTAGCTTTATTGCTTGATGATGTTCCTCCTGATGTGATTATGCCCCCGTTAAGGCTCCATAAATAGTTAAACTCAGACCCTTCCGTCATATACTCATTACCGGTAGAGTTAAAGCAGACAGGGGATGGCCCGTTTAATCCGGGAACCGGTAAGGCATTTACAGTTACATCGTACACTGTTGCCGTTGCAGCAGTACATGCATCGGCACTGGTATAATCAACACTAACATTTTGAGGGCCTGCCGTATTCCATGTAACAGTTACTGTGTTATCATTTAATCCACCACCACCTGTAATTGTACCTCCAACCGAAATAGACCAGATATATCCTGTCATGCTCGATTCTGTTGTATATATATTTCCTGTGGAACCCGCACAGGCAAATGAAGGCCCGGAAATAATCGGTGCAGGAAGAGGATTGACAATGACAGGGAACTGTACAACTGAAGCAGCCGAACACCCATTGCCGTCAATGTAGTTGACTCTCACAAACTGGGCACCCGTAGCATTCCACAACACCGTAGCTGTATTGTCAGTACTTCCGCCACCCGCATTCAGTGTCCCTCCTGGTGATAAGGACCAGGAATATCCGGTCATACCGGCATCAGAAGTATAAACATTCCCGGTCGAATTCAGACATACAGCAGCAGGACCTGTATTTGATGGTACTGGTAAGGGATGAATTGTGAGTAAAACAGCATCTGTAGCATGATTGCAAGGTGCATAGCTGGTTGCATCGAGTGTGAGTATTACTGATCCGGATGCTATATCAGCAGCCGAAGGAGTATAAATCGGCTTGATATAAGTAAAATCATCGAATGTTCCTGTGCCTGAAGTAGTCCATATCAAGGATGGACTATTGGAGACAACTGAAGCATTAAGGGAATATGTTCCTGAAGCACAGATTGCGTCAGTGGCCGGGCCGGCATCAGTAGCAGGCGGACTGGTAATCGGAACGATATTAGAAAAAGAAGTAGAACATCCCAGGTCAGAAGTTGTTGTCAAACTTACAGTATAGTTTCCTCCTGTTGCATAGACATGATCCGGATTCTGAACATTCGAAAGCAGGGAGGCATCTCCGAAATCCCAGCTCCAGTTGTTAATTGTTCCGGAACTGATAGTTGAATTATCAGTAAAGTGAACCATAAATCCGGCACAAGTATTTGCAGAACTGAATGAATTGCTTGGTTGAGGATGAACAAGTATTGGTTTATCTGTAATTACATTAGGGCAGGTTAAGGATGTAGTATTTACGCTAACAGTCTGATTTCCTGAACCAGTCCAGTTAATATTTACAGTGCTGGTATTTGATGGACCTATAATAGTTCCACCGGTAACACTCCAGTTATAACTTGTAAGCACAGCAGCAACATTGAAGATTGAACTTGTGCCCTGGCAGGCCTCTACAGGACCGCTGATAGCAGGGGCAGGATTAGGGTTTACACTTATAAATAATGTAGGCGACTCTGGTCCATCTCCACATGAAGGATTCTGGCCATGAACCGAAAGGTTTCCACCTGCAGTAGTAGGAAAATTTAAAATTATCTGGTTTGTAGCTGTTGTGACTGTTGATCCGTCAGGTAATGTCCATACATAACTTTCAGCTGAATTTATAGCCGGAGCAGTGTAGGTGACATTGGTCTGACCCTCACAAACAGGCGATGATCCTGAAGGCATACCGGCAGGTATACCGGGAGCCCTGATTATATTTACATCTATTGATTGACTATTCTGAGAAAGAAAATACCACCAGGTATTTACAGTGTGAACATTCCCTAATCCGCCGTTTCCATTATTGACGAATGGCCAGTCGTGGCAACCGGTAATAGTTGCTGAACTCGGGTATGTACAGCCAGTTAGGTTCAATATCCCCGTTGCAAGATTTGTATCGTCCCAGTATAATTTTAATTTCGTTGTAAATCCGGGTGGTATTGGACTTGGTAAAGGTTTCACCAAATCGACTTTAAAGCCTTTTTCACTGGATTCAATATCCCAGAGAGGAAGATTTGTGAGGCAGTTTAGATAGTCGATCTGCATATTTATTGTAGCACCACTACTCACGGGTAACCCAAGACCATTATTCCCATTCCAGGTAATGTTATTCGAACCTGTAACTACATCTGCGTTCAGGGTAACATCTTCAAGGCCAAACCCCATAGGCAGCAGATCGATATTCATAGTGATCTTACCTGGTTTATCAACAACAACAGTAAAAACAACTGAGCCGTCACAAAACTGGTCTGTCTGAGTGGCACTGGTTATTTTTCCCAGAACGCCTTCTGCAAATAAAGCAGGGTCCGGTTCATTTAAAAAAAGTTTATACTGTGGCACTACACTCGATTGGTTCGCTACTGATTTTCTCCTGTTCTCCCAAATGCCTATGGTGCTGGTGCCCCATTCGTTGCAATAGATATCACATCCTCCGACCCGCAATCCGTTAGCATCGAATTTGGTAACAATATAATCATCTGAATAGACATAAAAAACACCTTTAAAGTAATCGAAGGATCCATATTTTTGTGCTGATAGTTGCCATACTTTCGCCCATAGTCTTCCCGGAAGCTTTGAATACGTTCCAAAGTTATCGCTTGCTACGGTAAGGTCGAATAATTCAATTTTTGCATCACCCCCCGGAATATTAGTAATATCAAAATCAATTGAATAATCTCCGGGCATGGTTGGATGGAAGATAAATGGAAGATACCCAGTAGCATTGATTGTGTTTGGACCGGTAATAGCCTGATTCCACGTATCAATATGTCCGGCCTGCCCGGCAATAGGGTAAGGTTGCGCTAATGTTGAAGTGCCATCAGGATATCGGATATAGAAATTAGTTAATCCAGATGGGCAGTACATCCCGATAAAAACAATTTCTGTTGCCCAGTTTGCACTTATTGTAAATTTTATCCTCTGGTTATCATCAGTATTTGAGTGTTTTGCCCAAGCTGTTAGGTATGTGTTCGTGTTAGTAAGCCATATACACCCCGATTCATTACCAGATACATTTGTTGGCCAAAGTTCTTTAGTCCCTTCCCCAAAGCTCTGTGTTGAAATCTGGAATACTAATATCAGAAAAATGAGTAATGTTTTATGTGTTGATATATAGCAATTTACAGTTTTTCGGAGTATATTATTATTCATTTCCTAATGAGTTAGAGAGCTTACGAATGAGAGGGAGTAAAGAGATTTTGGGGATATAAAAGTATAATATTATGCATATCAATACACATTAAAATAAAAAAGACCTAAAAAATAGGTCTTTTTATGAATTTTCTATCAATATCAGATATTCAGAACATGTTTTAGCACACTACCTGATCAGTGTTATTGTCCCCCACTTCTCAGCCGACAGTCCTTCATGTTCCCCCACATCGGTATTGTACCATATGGAGCCATCGCGGAATACGGCGGTGATCTTCCACACATACACATCCTGCTGGCATGGTTTACCGTTGAAGGTTCCATCCCAACTCTCAGCCGGTGTTCCAGCCTCATCCAGCAGGGTGCTGCTCCATAGCAGCATGCC
>CAIJPI010000204.1 GCA_903822525.1 uncultured Bacteroidales bacterium
CTGAAATTATCCTTATGACCCTTTCCATCAACATATTCAGCACCTTTCAAAGCAATAAAAACCGGAAATATCAATTCGAGCAAACCTGTTTTATCCAAAAGGTAAAATCCTACCGAAGGCTTTTCGGTCATGACGATTTTATTCAGTTCATCGCTGATGCGTTCCATCGAAATAATACTGATGCGATGCGCATTCCTTGTAATGGCATCCAGCGTCACTGGCAGGATCTGGAAATTCAGTTGTGAAGCGAACCGGATAGCCCTCATCATACGCAGGGGATCATCAGCAAATGTTACATCAGGATCCATTGGCGTACGGATTATCATATTTTCCAGATCATCGACTCCGTTAAACGGATCAATGAGTTGTCCGTAATCGGCTTTCTGCAGACTGATAGCCATTGCATTCATAGTGAAATCCCGCCTGTTCTGATCATCGGCTATCGATCCGGGTACAACATGGGGATTACGCGAATCAGCATTGTATGATTCTTTCCTGGCACCGACAAATTCAACCTGCCAATCGCGATACATAAACATGGCTGTTCCGAAAGTCTTAAAAATACTGACTTTCTTAATGTTAAGCAGTTCAGCAACTTTTGTAGCAAGTTCAATCCCATCGCCAGAGGTAACAACATCAATATCTTTACAGGCACGGCCTAAAAGCTGATCGCGAACAAAACCACCAATCACAAATGCATCAGTATTCAAAAGTGCTGCAGCTTCAGCAATCTTTTTAAAAACTGGTCCTTCAACACTCTTAACCAATGCGTTGCTTTTCATTTTAAGTCTTCGTAAATATTTCCTCTGGTTCTTTTTCCAGGAAGCTGCAAAAGTAATGAAATCGGCTTAAAAACTAAGCAGAACCTGACAATGAAAATGATTGAATTAAAACATGAGGCTTCCTGAAACCTTTAATCAGTAAACTATCTACTGCTGAATTACATGTTTTTTTAAAAAGGAACATGTCCGACTCTGAAATCAGTACAATCAATATTTTTTTCTACATTTATACAATTATAAAGCAAACTCAAAACATACAATACACACTATATCAAGCCAATAAAATATTTATACAGATATATATATTAGTAGATTCCAATTGAAATGGTTTATTTTTTTTATCATTTGTCAATAAATAAATCTAAAAACCCCTTGTTATTCAATTACGAAATTATAATTTTGTTGTTTATTGTTTATAAAATAACAATCAAAATAAAAGTTTAAATTATGGCAAAAAGAACCATTGTAGCTATGCCGGGCGACGGTATTGGCAAAGTAGTACTTGAACAGTGTATCCGCGTCCTCGATGCTGCAGGATTTGAAGCTGAATATGTTACCGGCGATATCGGATGGGAATTCTGGTGTAAAGAAGGCAATCCCCTGCCCGACCGTACGCTTAAACTTCTGGATGAGCATAAAATAGGGCTATTTGGAGCCATTACGTCCAAACCAAAAGATAAAACTGCTGCTGAACTTGCTCCTGAGTTACAGGGAAAAGGATTTACGTATTACAGCCCAATAGTCACCATGCGGCAGCACTTCGATTTAGATATTTGTATGCGTCCATGCAAGACTCTGAAAGGTAATCCATTGAATTTTATCCGTCGTGGTCAGAATAGTATTGAAGAGCCTGAAGTAGATGTAATGATATTCCGCCAGAATACAGAAGGATTATATGGTGGTGTAGAATGGACAAATCCATCCGATCAGGTTTATGACGCATTAATGACCCATCCGAAATTCAGAGAAAACTTCAGCTGGTGTCCGCGCCCTGAATTGGCGGTTTCGACACGTATTTTTACAAAAAAATATGTAACCCGTATTGTCAAAGCTGCTTTTGAATACGCTCAGAACCGAGGTTTCAGCAAAATTACAGTTTGTGAGAAACCAAATGTAATACGTGAGACTTCAGGCATGATGCTGAAAGTAGCCCAGGAAATGAGTAAAGCTGAATACCCGAATATCTGGGTAGAAGATGTAAATATTGATGCTATGACCATGTGGCTGACAAAAAATCCTGAAAACTATAATGTAATAGTTGCTGGTAATATGTTCGGCGATATTGTTTCGGATGCATTTGCCGGTTTAATTGGCGGTCTGGGATTTGCCACTTCGGCACAATTCAATCCCGAAAGCGGTATAAGTGTCTTTGAACCTACACACGGCTCAGCTCCAAAATATGCAGGCTATGCAGAATCGATCGTTAATCCGATTGCTATGATACTTTCGGGAGTAATGATGCTTGAACATCTTGGTGAAATGGAAATGGCCGGTAGTATAAGAAAAGCCATAGCCGACGTTGTTGCTGAAGGCAAAGTAAAAGCCTACGATATGATGAAACTGAAAGGTTCACCCGATGTTATTAACCAGGGGGCTGCTTCAACGGTACAGATGGCTGATGCCATTATCGCTAAACTGAAATAAATGACTGAATCAGGGAGAGCTGTTAAATTTACAGCTCTCCTATAATTTCTTCTTTCTATGAACATCGAATCAAAATACTTCGAACAGGCCCGTCAACTCTGGCCTGAACTGGAATGGATACACAACAATGATTTAAAAGAAAAAACTACTCAAGCCTGGGCGCTTGCCTTACAGAAGAGTGTTTTAACTCCGGATGATCTCAATGCCATTCCTTTTACATTGCTTTGCGGACCCGATCTGAAGGTGACTTTTATGGATCACAAACGCTGTGTGGTTCACATTGCGCTGGATTCAGGCAACAAAATGAATGAATTCTTCAGTAACGATCTGCCGGTTGATATGGATGTGCTTATCGCCGGCGCTATTCTTGCTGATGTAGGAAAATTGCTTGAATATGAACTAAAAGATGGCAAGGCCATACAGGGAAGTTACGGAAAATACGTCAGGCATCCCTTTTCAGGCGTTTCACTTGCCGAACAATGTGGTGTTCCTGCATCAGTTTGTCATATCATAGCTACCCATGCGGGTGAAGGCGATATGGTGAAGCGTTCGACAGAAGCATACATTGTGCATCATGCTGATTTTATGACATTTGAACCATTCAGGGAGAGACTCAAACTTTAAAACCCCAAGCCTCCTTCTGAGAACGTGTTGAGAAATGCTTACTTAAACCTCATCCCATGACAATCATTGAAAAAATCATAGCCAATCATGGCAACCAGTCAACTGTAAAGCCCGGCGATATTGTTGATGTTTTTATTGATGCCCGTGCAGCCCGTGATTTCGGGGGTGCCAATGTTGTTGAAAATATCCTCAACAACGGATTGAGCGTGCACGACGCGTCACGAACCTTCTTCACTTTTGATTGTAACCCGGGTGGTTCGGACCAGAAATATGCTGCCAATCAGCATTTCTGCAGGCTTTTTGCCCGCCAGAACGATATTAAGGTGTATGATATTGATGCAGGTGTTGGAACACATCTTGCCATTGATAAAGGGTTGACCTATCCCGGAAGCACTTTTGTTTCGACTGATTCGCATGCCAATATTATGGGTGCCATTGGCTCATTCGGACAAGGCATGGGCGATCAGGATATAGCTGCAGCCTGGGCCAAAGGATCAGTCTGGTTTAAAGTACCTGAATCAGTTAAGTTGATATTAAAAGGGAAACGTCCGGTAAATGTAAGAGCTAAAGATATAGTTCTGAACCTTCTATCTATTTACGGAGCCAATAAACTGCTCAGCTATTCAGTTGAAATTGAAGGTGATGCTGTTGAAGGATTTTCACTCGACGAGCGCATTACAATTGCATCAATGGGTACCGAAATGGGCGCCATAATCATTCTTTTCAGCCCTAACGACAAAATACTGGATGAACTGGAAGCCCGCACAGGCAAACGGGTTGAGACTATAAAAGCTTCACCCGATGCACATTATACTTTTATTCATGAAATAGATATAGAGAAATTTGTACCTATGGTTGCCAATCCTGGCCATCCCCATGATGATGTATCGGTTGAAAGTGTGAAGAATACGAAAATTGATTCAGCTTTTCTGGGCAGCTGTACAAACGGGCGGATGGAAGACCTTCGCGAAGCTGCCAGCATACTGAAAGGGCGTAAAGTTGCACCCGGAGTAGTACTAAAGATAGTACCTACAACCGATGCCATCTGGCGGGAAGCACTTCAGGAAGGACTTATACAGATTTTCAAAGATGCAGGTGCTTTAGTTTCCAATGCCGGCTGTGCAGGATGTGCTGCCGGACAGGTTGGTCAGAATGGTCCTGATGAAGTTACCATCAGCACCGGAAACCGGAATTTCTCAGGCAAACAAGGCAAAGGAGCCATGTATCTTGCTTCGCCGGGAGTAGTTGCAGCTTCAGCCATTGCAGGGTATATTACTACTCCGGATGATATTCCGGATATTGCTGCAGCAATGGTAAAACCTGCTCAAACACATCGCGATGTAGTTGTCAGGGAGAAAACAGAAAAACCAGAAATCATCGAAGGCCGTGCCTGGGTTATCCGAAAGGATGACATCGACACCGACATGATTTTCCATAACCGTTACCTCACGATCACCAATATCAAAGAAATGGGCCAATATACTTTCGATAACCTGAAAGGATATGAAGACTTTCCTAAGAAAGCCCAGGCAGGTGATATTGTTTTCACTACCAAAAATTTCGGAGCCGGAAGTTCACGGCAGCAGGCTGTTGATTGTTTCCAGTCGCTCGGAGTTACGGCAATAATTGCCGAATCATTCGGAGCCATTTATGAAAGAAATGCCATAAACGCAGCACTTCCGATTTTAACCTACACTCCTGGCCAACTCGAAGAACTCGATTTACAACAGGATGACCTGGTAAGAGTTAACTTTATTACAGGAGAGTTAACTAATATTACGAAAAACAAGTCGCTGATAATCAATAAGTTTTATGATGCTCAAATGCAGATTTATAAAAACGGAGGATTATTATAAATAACAAATTTCAGATAAAGCCCGGTCAGTTTTCCGGGCTTTTTTTTCGCACAAATTTAGGCTAAGGTTTAAATTTACAAAGTTAGCATCTACATTTCGCTTATACCAAGAACAATCTAGAGTTAAGGATTCAGGATTTCTGGCTTTAAAACAGGCAGCAATTATACTTTCGAGGATATATCAGATTCCTGTGAAAACTACATTTCATGAAAATTTCCGAATTTATTATTCAGATGCAAATTCTGTTTTAACATTAATGTATCCAGGATAGGTTACAGGGAATCCACCTACTGTAATGGTTGGTTTCATTTTCAGGGTGAAGCGGGTTGGTTTGTTTCCGGTACCTGCCAGATTGAGCCCGAAATTAACAATAGCATCAGTATTTTTTGAAGCTAAGGCTTTCGAAAGATCGAATTGCATCTGGACCGGTATAATTGCAGAACCATTATTTGCTGGTATGGTTACCGGTTTATCGAAAGCACCCCTTGTCATTTCTGCATCATCTATCAGGAGTATCCATTCAATATGTGACATTCCTGCTTCAGCAGAATTTGGGTTTTTGGCTTCAATATTTAATGTGAAATCCAGCAGCAGTTTCTGTGAAGCAACAGCCGCTGCCAGTTTACCAGCATCAAAAAGATTCAGATCCGACATTCCCTTCACATTCTGCACATTTATCCCGGCAAGCCGGAGGTGCTGAACCGATTCGAGCCTGAATTCGCATTTTGCCAGGTTGCTCATTTTCGAAACCTGCTGTAAAACATCGCAGGAAGTTAATGAAGCCAAAATAATGAAAGAAATGCTTAAAAGGATTTTCGATGTTCTCATGTTTTATTTACTTTAAATGAATTACTTTACTAACGATTGTAAGTGGTCTGCGCTTATTTAGAATTGCTCAAAATTACAAATTCATAACCACGTGTAAAAAAAAATACCGACATTTGAGCAATTAAATACTTATATAGCAAAATGGCTAAAATTGTTTCATATTCAGAAGCCGCGTCAATTGGCATGCACGGCATGGTGCTTGTAGCCCGTGCCGGGGAAACTATTAATGTACAAAAAATTGCAGAAGTCACTGGGTCTTCACGTCATCATGTTGCAAAAGTTATGCAACGCCTTGTAAAGGAAGGATTTCTTATTTCAAACCGCGGCCCATCAGGCGGATTTAATTTAAATATTGAGCCTAAAAACATTACATTATTACAGATTTACGAAGCCATCGAGGGCCAGGTTAAAGTAATAAGTTGCCCGCACGAAAAACAGGTTTGTCCTTTCGGTAAATGCTTGCTTGGATCGGTTGTATCAAATATGACCCAGACATTCCGTGATCACTTGTCAACAAATTCTCTTGCTGACCTGATGGACTAAAATAATTTCCTGAGCTTTTTCTGTTCAATTTGGTATTGCACTGAATATTTTATATATTTGCGCATTCAAATACCTTAATTCCTATATAACGTGAGCAGACTGATACATATTTCTGAAGCGGCCTCGCTGGCTATTCACAGTCTTGCACTTATTGCCTCCTCCGAAGTCAGGCTAAACGCGAAAACCATCGCAGAACTTCTTCATGTTTCACAGAATCATCTGGCGAAAATATTACAGGTTCTTACAAAAAATGAGTATCTCAATTCCAATCGGGGACCGGGAGGTGGTTTTGTTATGAAAAAGAAAGCCGACGAAGTAAGTATGCTTGAAATATACCAGTTGATAGAGGGTAATGTCGATTGCCAGATGTGCGGAATTGATGACAACCAATGCCCTTTTATTTCGTGTGTGTTTGGTGGAAAACCAGATAAACTGACCTCTGAATTTGTTGACTATTTAAGTAAAACAAAAATATCGGACCTGAAAACAAAACACAAAAACTATGCTGAGGAAAATAATACAAATTGACGAAGAATTATGCAACGGTTGCGGATTATGTATACCGAACTGTCACGAAGGAGCTCTTCAGATAATCGACGGTAAAGCCCGCCTGATCAGTGATTTATTTTGCGACGGACTAGGCGCCTGTTTAGGACACTGCCCCGAAGGAGCCATCGAAATTATTGAGCGTGAAGCGGAGGCCTATAATGAAACTCTTGTAATGGAGACTATCTCGAAACAAGGACGCAACACCATACTTGCTCACCTTGAGCACCTTCGTGATCATAATGAGCATGAGTTTCTTAAAGAAGCTGTTGCATATATCAAGAAAAACAACATTGATCTTAGCCCTGGTGCAGGAACTAACCCAATTGAATCATCACCCGTAATTTTCCAAAACATGAAAGAAGCCTTACATCACGTTAAACCTGAGCATGAAAGTTCATGTGGTTGCGGAAGCTCCAAAACAATTGATTTCCGTATTGACATGGATAAAATTAACCCAGCTTCATCACCTGCAGTAGCAGCAGCTGGTGTTGTATCAGGTCCGGCCCCATCCGAACTGCGTCAGTGGCCTGTGCAACTTCACCTGGTTAATCCAATGGCATCCTATTTCCAGGGAGCTGATGTTGTATTAGCTGCTGATTGCGTGGCATTTGCGATGGGTGATTTTCACAATCAACTGCTTAAAAACAAGTCGCTGGCTATTGCTTGTCCTAAACTTGACACCAACAAAGACGTTTATATTGATAAATTATCCACCATGATTTCGGATGCAAAAATCAATACACTGACAGTTCCCATTATGGAAGTTCCATGTTGCGGAGGCTTAATACAAATGGCTAAAACGGCTGTTCAGCAATCAGGACGAAATATTCCGATAAAAAAAATAGTTGTAGGCATAAAAGGAGATATTCTGAATGAAGAATGGGTGTAAGTATTATTACATCAGATTAGTAGAATTCATAATTTTGATTGACAAATAGATGCATTTTAAGAATCAAGAAAATACACATTCATCATTCACTTATAATTTAAACCAGTTTTCAACCTAACAGCAATAAAAATGGAGAACGAGAAAATTGAACAGGGAGTTCCTTTTGTATTTACCAATTCAATCAGTTATCAGGTTGATGGTATTGTGAGTAAACGAATCATTCAGAAGGAAAAAGGCAATGTTACACTTTTTACTTTTGACACTGGTCAGAAATTAAGTGAGCACACTGCTCCATTTGATGCACTGGTTCAGGTTCTCCAGGGAAGTGCTGAAATTGTTATTGGTGGATATCCAAATCAGCTGATTGCCGGCCAGAGTATTATAATGCCTGCAAATGTACCCCATGCAGTTAATGCAAATGAGCAGTTTACCATGCTTCTGACCATGATCAGGGAATAATAGAAACGCTATGCTCCTTTTAAAGTCACGTCGCCAAAGAGAATCGGTGATCGTACAGACCATGATAAAAATGTATTGCATGTCACATCATGGCTCTATTGACAGCCTATGTTCAGCATGCAATGCATTATCGGTATATGCCGAAAAACGCCTGTTATCCTGCATGTACGGCGAAGCAAAACCTGTATGCAAAGAATGCCCGGTTCACTGTTACTCACCACCAATGCGCGATTACATGCGAAAGGTGATGCGATGGGCAGGACCCCGGATGATTGTCAGAAATCCTTTTTTTGCCGTTATGCATATGATTGATAATTTTATGTCTGCAAATCCTAAAAAAAGATCATCTTTAAAAACGAAACAAAAATGATCAGCAAAATATCATTAGCAGAAGCTCCGCGTGCTCCGTTTGACCTCGAAGCCTATATAATGCATACCTCCTCAACGCTGGAAGTTATTCATTTAATATTGCAACCCGGCCAGGTAATTCCCCAGCATTCGAACCCGGTTGATGTAATTGCCTGCCTGGTTGAAGGTGAAGTTATACTTTGCACCGGGGATTATAAAAGCATTTTGGCATTATATGAAGTTGCAGAGGTTAATAAAAATACAGACCGCGGATTCACAAATAACGGAGCTTCTATAGCCCGGCTTTTAATTATGAAAAAGCTGTAAAGTGCGACCACATTCATGCTAATTCAGAAAGGTGCCCGTGAGGCACTTTTTTTATTCATATAATCCTACAGTAGAAAGGCTCAAATTAATACCTTTGATTCATAAAATCACTC
>CAIJPI010000205.1 GCA_903822525.1 uncultured Bacteroidales bacterium
CAAGTAACTTGTGCCGGATTTTTATACACCCCTTCTCCGTTTGAAACTACTGTTCCCGGAACAATATTTACCTGGTCCTATACCGGGCCGAACATTGGCCTGACTCCAGCCGGCGGTAACGGCAATATACCAGCTTTTACAGCTGTAAATGCGGGAACTACTGATATTGTAGCAAACTTTACAGTAACTACAACATACACCAATGGCGGTGTAACCTGCAACGGGAATTCGGAACCTTTTACAATCACAGTCAAACCATCACCAGTAGCTCCCACAATAACAGGCAATAACGCTATTTGTTATGGTGCCACAACTATATTAACTGCGTTGAGTGCTACACCGGGTGTGGCTTACAGATGGTACGATGCTGCTACAGGAGGAACCCTGCTATCGAACTTAAATGTATTTACAACTCCTGCCTTATATACAAATACAACTTATTATGTGGCGTCTTATTTATCCGCATCAGGATGCGAAAGCCCGAGAACTGCTGTTACAATAACAGTTCAGTCGGTTTTGAATCCGGGTAGTATTTCAGCTAATCAGACTATTTGCTGGAATGGTGATCCGGCATTATTTACCAGCGTTGCAGCAACCGGAAGCGGAATATCATATCAGTGGCAGGCAGCTGTTGGACCTGCCTGGACATTTAACAACATTGCAATAAATGGTACCAACGAGACTTATGATCCGCCGGCTGGATTAACACAAACAACCTGGTATCAAAGGCTCGCCTACTCTGATGCCGGTGGAGTAGTATGCACTTCTGACCCTTCAAACATAATAATTATTACTGTTCAGAATGAAATTAATTCAGGATCGATCGGCGTGGATGAGATATTATGTCCTGGGGGTAATCCAAATGTAATTAATAGTATTTTACCGGGAAGCGGAGGCACAGGTAGTCTTTCGTATTTATGGCAATACAGCCTGGATGGAATATCGTTTTTGGATATTGTTCCTGCCGAAACAGGATTAACATACGATCCACCAGCTGGTATCATGCAAACTACCTGGTTCCGACGTATAGCTGTTTATGAATTAAACGGAGTATCCTGCCAGTCAACCCCGTCGAATGCAATTGAAGTTACAGTGGATGACATTGAAGATCCTCAGATTATGTCATGTGCCGACGACCGTGTTATTGATGGCTGTTCCACAGCAGATATAACAGGACCAGCTTTTTCAACCAATGTTGTAACTTCTTCATATGCTGAATTCAATAATGCCACAAACCAAGGATTTGCGACAGACAATTGCTGGATATCTGCAGTGACATACCAGGATGTGGCTTCAGGAAACTGTCCGATAGTTGTTACTCGCACATGGACGGTTATCGATGGGGCAGGGAATTTCGATACCTGTCCTCAGTTGATCACTGTTGAAGACCCTACACCTCCAACAATAACTGCCTGCCCCACCTTCGAACCAATCTGCCAGGTTGCTAGCAATATATATACAATTCCTTTGCTTGTTGCATCAGACGATTGCACCGGAACTCTTGTCATAACATTCGAAGTAACCGGTGTAACTACCCGTTCCGGATCAGGAAATAATGCCAGTGGCTTTTTTAATACAGGAGCATCAACCATCACATGGACAGTAAATGATGCATGCAATAATACTTCTTTCTGCACAACACAGGTAACCATTAATCCAGTCCCCACCACATCCGCCATATACCATCAGTAAAAAACAAAACAATCAGAACATAAAATAGCATTGTATAACTCATAACCAAAAAATGGAATCACGCATACGGATCTTACGATGGCTCAGGTTGCTGCTACTCCCGGCGGGTCATGCCGGCCGGTGGCGACATACCATGCAGGATACATGGTTCCGGCGATGTGAAATGCCACCCGGAAAGTTAAAACCAAACCTACAGAATATAAGTAAAACCAAGCCAATAAATAACATAAAAATGGAATCACGCATACGCATATTGCACTGGCTTAGGCTCCTGCTGCTTTCGGCAGGACTGGCCGCAGGGCCGTGCGGACGATCACCCGATATGTGGTTTATGCGGCACCGGAAAATCATCAGCCGGAAGATCAAACGGAAACGAAAACAAGAATCTCAATATAGTTCAAAACAAACCATGAAAAGAAACTTAAAAATACTGCGATGGCTTAGCCTCCACACCCTCTCAGCCAACAGGCTGCTG
>CAIJPI010000206.1 GCA_903822525.1 uncultured Bacteroidales bacterium
CGCGACGATATCAGCGACAGGATGGGCCCGAACAACATTGTACTGGGCTGGACACCCGATGGTAAAAACATCATCTACCGCTCCCGGAAACAGACATTTAATGATTTCATAGGCCAGCTTTTCATCGTTCCTGCCACTGGGGGAATGTCGAAGGAACTCCCTCTTCCTGCCGGTGGTTTCTGTTCGTATTCGGCCGATGCCAAACAACTGGCGTATAATCGTGTTTTCCGCGAGTTCCGCACCTGGAAATATTACAAAGGTGGCATGGCCGATGATATCTGGATTCATGATTTTACATCCAAAACAACGCGTAACATTACCTCTAACAAAGCCCAGGATATTTTCCCCATGTGGTTTGGCGATGAAATTTATTTCTGCTCCGATCGCGACCGTACCATGAACCTGTTCTGTTACAACCTTAAAACGAATGAAACCCGCAAAGTCACTAATTATACCGAATACGACATTAAATTCCCATCGGCAGGCGACAACCGGATTATGTATGAAAATGGCGGCTACATTTATTGCTTTGATATTACAACCCAGATTGCAACAAAAGTACCGGTTCAGATTGCTGATGATTTAAACACTTCAAGAAGCGAGCTCAAAGATGCTGCCCGTAATATGGGATCAGTAAATCCTTCGCCCGATGGCAACAGGATAGTGGTAACAGGCCGTGGCGACATATTCAGTGTTCCGGTAAAAGAAGGTATTACACGTAACCTGACGGCAAGCAGCAATGCACACGACCGCGATGGATACTGGTCACCCGATGGGAAATGGATTGCATACCTGAGCGATATAAGCGGAGAATATGAAATATACATCACAAAGCAGGACGGCAGCGAAGCTCCGGTACAACTTACTACAGGCGCTGACACCTACAAATTCGCTATTCACTGGTCGCCCGACAGTAAAAAAATAATGTGGAACGATAAAATGCTTCGCTTGCAATATGTTGATACTGATACTAAAAAAGTCACACTGATAGATAAATCGAAAGTTTGGGAATTTGGCAGCTTCGACTGGTCACCCGACAGTAAATGGATTACCTACAGCCGGGCACTTGAGAACGGGATGCAGCAGATTATGCTTTTCAATATGGCCGACGAAACAAAATCCGAGGTAACCGACCAATGGTTTTCGTCCGATCAGCCTATATTTTCAAGAAACGGGAAATATCTGATTTTTTCTTCCGATCGCACATTCGACCCAATTTACAGCAACGTGGAGTGGAATTTCGCTTATGAAAATATGACCAAATTATACCTGGTTACGCTGGAAAAAGATACACCTTCCCCCTTCGCACCCTCCAACGACGAAGTGAAAAGTGAGGAACCGAAAACCGGCAAGGATACAGAACCTGCAAAAGATGATAAAAATAAGAAAACAGATAAAACAGCCAAAAAAGATGCTGAACCCGAAATAAAACCTGTAAAAATTGACATCGAAGGTATTCAGCAGCGTATACTTGAAATCCCTGTTGATGCTGGAAACTATTGGAATTTATGGTCAGTTGAAGACAAAATTTATTACAACACATCCAATGATAAAGGCATGTCGGCCAAGGTTTACGACCTGAAACAAAAAAAGGAAACTGAACTGGGAAGCGGTCTAACTTTCGACATTACCGCTGACGGTAAGAAAATGCTGGTGAGGCAGGGGAACAGGTTCTCCATGATCGATCTCCCTTCATCGAAAATCAGTACCGAAAAATACATTGACCTATCCGACCTGAAAGTTTGGCTAAATAACCAACAGGAATGGAAACAGATTTATGACGAAGCCTGGCGCCAGATGCGCGACTTTTTCTACATGCCAACAATGCATGGTGTCGACTGGAAGGCCATGCACGATAAATACGATGTTATGCTGCCTTCAGTAAATAACAGGAACGACCTTACCTATCTTATAGGTGAAATGATTGCTGAATTAAGTGTAGGCCATGCTTATATCAGCGGAGGCGAGCGCAAACCAGTTGAAAAAATCAATCTGGGGCTACTTGGTGCACAACTGGGTAAAGACGCTTCAGGGTACTACCGTATCGACAGCCTTTTACAGGGAGCCAACTGGAGCCAGGAACTCCGGTCACCTTTGACTGAGGTAGGTGTTGGTGCCGTAAAAGGTGAATATATTACTTCCGTTAATGGCAAGTCAACCAAAAATATGCCTGATATTTATACTGCTTTCATCAACAAAGCCGGTAAAAATGTAGAGCTTACGCTTAACGCCACAGCTGCTGAAGGAGGTCGCAAGGTATTGGTAGTGCCGGTAAATAATGAAGCGAATCTTTATTATTACACCTGGGTGCAAAACAATATCCGTAAAGTCGACAAGGCCACAAACGGGCAGGTAGGCTACATCCATATCCCGGATATGGGCCGTGAAGGACTGAATGAATTTGTCAAATATTTCTATCCTCAGCTGGCTAAAAAAGCCTTGATTATTGACGACCGGGGCAATGGAGGCGGAAATGTTTCGCCTATGATTATTGAGCGCCTGAATCGCGAAATTTCACGCAGCAATATGGCCCGCAATGTTGATCAAATTGGACATACCCCAACCAAAATGATGCTGGGCCCAAAGGTTTTGCTTATTAACAATTACTCTGCTTCCGATGGCGACCTCTTCCCTTACGGCTTTAAAAAACACCAGCTGGGTAAAGTGATTGGCAAACGAACATGGGGCGGCGTAGTTGGTATTCGTGGCAGCCTGCCATTTGTTGACGGTGCTGATCTCCGGAAACCTGAATTTGCAAGTTATTCGGCCGACGAAAGCAAATGGATAATCGAAGGCGTTGGCGTTGAACCCGATATCGAAATTGATAACGACCCGTCAAGAGAATATGAAGGGATTGATGATCAGCTGAATAAAGCTATTGAAGTCATCCTCGAAGATCTGAAAAACTATAAGGAACAACCTGCCATCCCATCCCCTCCTGATAAGAGCAAATAAAATCAATCAAATTCTCTGAGAATATTCTGAAGGCTGAACTCGCCTTGTAAAAACTGTAACCCTATCATCCAAATGAATCGTATCTGCCTGATATTGATCTTAATTGTTGCTGGCACTGATATTATTAGTGCTCAGCAGCTTAATCATTCAGGCAACAATATGCATTCGGGAGGTTTATGGGTAGGGGCTGCAACCGGGCCTGGATGGCTTGTCGAAAAAGCCCCCGACAGCCTTATGCCTGAAATACAGGATTATTTCAATAAACTGCGTTCCGGCTGGAACTCAGGCTTCGAAACCGGATATTTTATCAATGACTATATTGGGTTCGGGGCAAAATACAGTATGTTCAATACCAAACAGCAGGTCGACAGCATTGTGGTTGAGTTCTTTTCCAATATCTTTTATATCAACCTTTCGAGTGATATGAAGATACACACCTTGTCGCCCATGGTATACGGAAGGCTGCCTCTATTTAAAAATAAACTTTCAGTAAACGGTGGAATTGGGCCGACCTGGCTGTTTTACAGGAATATAGGCAAAGCTGTTAACGATTCGGCTATGTTCAAAGGTTCATCTCCCGGATTATCAACTGTTTTGCATGTTAGCTATGAAGTATTCCCAAATTTTAGCCTTGATGTTCAGGGAAGCTACATTCATGCATTTCTGAAAGAGTTCACCCAGGATGATGGTAATACCCACAAGGTTATCAAACTGGAGAAAAAGGACTACCAGAACCTCTCACGTATCGATCTGTCATTCGGAATAGTATATACCTTTCGACGAAAATAACATTACCTGATGAGAAAAGCACTACTGAGTATACTTTTGATTTCAACATTAAGCATAACTACGCATGCTCAGTCAACAAGGCCTGAATTTGACACAGTTTTGTTTAACCAAAATCTGGAATTTGCCAGCTGGCTTGTTGAATATGAATACATTACACAACTCTCGACCGACCGATTCAAGGCAGACCCCGAAAGGCCGGTGACTGAAACATTTAGCTATTCCTTCAACAATGCCTGGTATACTGTTGGAGGAAACTTTACCGGTAAGGCTTTTAAAATAACCCGGCATATTGTAATTGATTCACTGTACAATATATCCGATTATTCAGGCCTTTTCGATTCTACATCACTCTATTCGTCGGGTCTGGCCCTTCACCAGGCAGGTATACTTTTTCAGCCAATCAGCGATACCTGTAACTTATATTTCAATTCATTTGTTCACCGCAACCCTGATAAGACCATAAGCGTGCTATACTTGCCTGCATTTCAACCCAGTGGCCAAGCTATTTACGGCATTGAATGGGAGTATATTTTCGACGAAACCGGCAGAAAACTTCTCAAACAAAACTCCTTTACAAAAGGTATTACGGCAGTTTGGGTAGGCCAGCCTCGCGAATTATGGCTTAATTACCATACTACAGATAAGCCTACCCTTGGCAGTTTGTTCTTCGCGCTGGCCTTCTGCGATTATTTTACCCGATTGCGCATTGATACACAATTCACTATCTGCACTTTATCAAAAAATAATACAGGAGAATATTTCTGGACACAGAAAAATAAAATAAATTCAGTACCCTGATTATTAATAATTGCTTTTTGCTTCTTATTTAGAAAATATTTTTATTGAAACATTTGCATATAAGTATTTTGTGATTAATTTTGCGTGTCTTCAAAAAAGGTACGAGCTGCAATCTCTGTATTAAATATTTGACAATCCTTCATCCAAATTATCATCAGTTATTGGTTGAAGAAATAGAACAATTAAACAGGGTTGCTGTTATTATAGATATTTTATATCACAACCTTTTAATGTCATTATTATATACATCATTAGATGGAAGAGAAAATTAAAAAAATCGGATTGTTCATTGATGGGACTTTCTTTCTGAAAGTCAATTCCTATTACAGGTACCATCATGAGCGTAAAAGCACAATTAACTTTAACGGACTTGCAGAATTTTTGCGCGACGAAATTTCGAAACTCGAAAATTCCGAAAAACGTTATTGCCAGGTAGTTGAAACTCACTGGTTCAGAGGTCGTTATTCAACCAGCCAGCTTGAAAAAAAATATCCTGACGAATCATACCGCTTAACCCAGATGACAAATGAACGTCGCATTGACGACATTTTCATGTACGAAGGTATCACTACGCACAATTACCCGCTTCTGGTCGACTCCCGTACAGGCGATGCCGAAGAAAAGGGTATAGACGTTTGGTTCTCACTCGAAACATATGAGCTTGCTCTTGTTAAACAGTTGGATGTTGTAGTTATCATAGCCGGCGATACCGACTACGTGCCTCTTATCAAAAAAATCAACAGCCGTGGCACCAGGGTTATGGTTCTGGGCTGGGATTTCTCGTATGAGTCAACTTCCGCTGCCGGACGTGCATACAAAGTTACAACACGTACAAGCCAGGCCCTTATTGACGAATGTGTGTATCCTCTTATGATGGATAAACGTATCGATGATCGTACAAGTAAAAACGACCCTATCGTAAACTCTTTGTTTAACGTTTAATCACCCTCCTTTTACCGCTCCTGCGGACAATAAAGCAGTAACTCCTATAAAGTGTTACTGCTTTTTTTGTAATGAGAAATCACAAAACCGAAATAGACTGCACTTTTGCGTTACATATAAACCGCAATTTCTGTGTAAAAAAAGCCCGAAACCTGTTCCGGGAATAAGACTTCAAGCCCAAAGTATCCGCAAAATTTCATACTTTTACCATTCAAAATAAAACCAATACTTATGAAACCTGTTCTTATAGCATTTTTACTGATTGCCAGTGTTGCATGTACAACACAGCTCTATGTTCCCGGCGAGAGCAACATCGACAAAGTGGAGAAGGCCTCTCTTGCAGAGCTTCAGCAGGGTTTTGATCTGTATCAGAACAATTGCGGAAAATGCCATAAATTAAAAAACCCTGGCAGCCGTTCCAATGTGGAGTGGAAAAGAGCACTTGAGAAAATGGCACCTAAAGCTAAACTCACAAACGATCAATCGTATCTTGTATACAGGTATCTTGTAAACAGGTAGAAATATCAATACACAAAAAAAAGAGGTTTCCTGATACGAAACCTCTTTTTTTTTGCTTTGATCCGGCCTAAAATTATGCCTGCCCTGCCGGCCCACTCAGTTGGAATGGAAAATCTCCTCCTTCTGTTTCTTTGATGGTGCCATGAATAGCCTCAAATTTATTTATATTCTCTTTCAAAGCACGATACAAACGCTTGGCATGCTGAGGTGTAAGAATAATGCGTGATTTAACTTTAGCCTTGGGCACGCCTGGCATGAGTTTAATAAAGTCAACCACAAATTCCGAATTGGAATGTGTGATGACTGCAAGATTTGAATAAATACCTTCGCTTACCTCGTCGGAGAGTTCGATATTGATCTGGTTCGGATTCTGGTTCATCGGATC
>CAIJPI010000207.1 GCA_903822525.1 uncultured Bacteroidales bacterium
CATACTTTGGAATTGTTAACTTTGCAGTCTCAATTCACGTAAATGAAAGTTACCGGCTTCACCTTTATCCGTAATGCAATAACCTATGATTATCCGGTAGTTGAAGCCATTCGCTCAATTTTACCCATATGCGATGATTTTGTTGTTGCAGTTGGTAATTCGGATGATGCCACCTTACAACTCATAACTGAGATTGACCCATCGAAAATACGAATTATCGAAACGGTTTGGGATGATACCCTGCGGGAGGGAGGGCGTGTTCTGGCTCTTGAAACGGATAAAGCTTTTAATGCGATTTCTGCAGATACCGACTGGGCTTTTTACATTCAGGGCGATGAAGTGGTTCACGAAAAGTATCTGGGGCCGATAAAAAATGCCATGCTGAAATGGAAAGATCATCCTGAAGTGGATGGCTTACTGTTTGATTACCTCCATTTTTACGGCTCGTACGATTATGTTGGTTCTTCAGGCAAGTGGTACCCTCATGAGATACGTATCATCCGGAAAAACAAGAGTATTTATTCTTACCGTGATGCCCAGGGATTCCGGAAAGCTGGCGATCAGAAACTCAGGGTTAAACCGGCAAATGCAAGCATATATCATTACGGTTGGGTAAAAGACCCGGGTGCTATGCAACGAAAACAGGAAAATTTTCATAAACTGTGGCACCCCGATAATTGGGTCGACAAGCATGTTGCTAAAGCCAGTGAATTTGATTATTCGGGTATCGATGCACTTGAATTGTTTCAGGGCACTCATCCTGAAGTTATGCATGACCGTATCGAAAATAAGAACTGGAAATTCGATTACGATCTCACTTTTAGTAACCTGGGAGTAAAGGACAGGTTCAAATTGTTACTCCGCAAATATACAGGAATCGAATTGGGGTATAGGAATTACATAAAAATTTAATCCTGAATTACAGAATCGGATACATGAAAAAAGAGGCTGTCTTAGTTTTGAGACAGCCTCTTTTTTATAAGTCAAACGGTTATTTAGCGGTTGGCCACCGTTATTTTCCTGGATAAACCATCATTGGTTTTCACAATGTATATTCCCGGATTCCAGTTCGATACATTGATTCGGGTTTGCTCCGAAGCAACAGGAGTCATAGGAACTATGATTTTTCCAAGGATATCAATTATCTGGTACGATATAGGTTTCTGGCTGTTAGCCTGTAAGGTAATAGAGTTGCTGGCAGGGTTTGGAAACGCAGTTAATGCAAATTCCGGATTCTCTTTAAGCCCGGTGAAAAGCATCAGGTGAGAAACGGATTGCACAACTTCTTTGGTAGCTGTATTTTGAACAAAAGCTATAAACTCAAGGTTCTCGAAAACATACCCTGTAACTGAGAAATCAAATGTAAAAGTCTGGGTACTGGATGTCGAAAAGTCTAATACTGTTCCCTGTGCATTCGGGTACATATCGCGGCAAACGAAATTAACTTCTGTTAGCCCGCCAAGCCATACTTCAGGGATATGCGATTCGGTAAGTGCAGTGTGCAATACCAGACCTGATGCAAAATAATTGTTGGTTTGCTCAATGGTAACCGTTGCACGATAGTTATCACCCGAAATATGTTCAATGCTCCTGTCCATAATCTGAACCGAAGGAACAGGTTTGCGCTGGTTATAGAAGTTCAGGTAACCAGGATAGAGTGAGGTGGTGGCATTTCCGCCAACCATTTCTATAATACCGTCAACTTCAGTAGTCGGGAAGCCAGTCACGTTATAATAGCTTATTCTGTCGGTAGCAGCTGATGTGACATATCCATCTCCGTTGTGATATTCGATTATAGTAACATCATGTCCATGACTTACCATATCGTCAGCTCCTTTTGCAGCTCCGGGGCAGTATTGGCACCAGGTGCCAGTTGCTATCTCATAAAGTACTTTGGTCCTGTCAACACCACCGGTTACAGTAACTTCAGCCGTATTGGATGAAGGCGAATATCCAAGTCCTGCATAATGTGCCTTTACTTCATAAATGTAAGTATTAGGATAAACATGCAGATCAGCATAGTTGGTAGCTGTTGTGGTTGAGTTAATTACCGAAGAATTGCGTACTATAGAGTAATTTGTTGGAGCTCCCGAAACCGGTGCATCCCAGGTTAAACTGATATCCGATCCTGAAACTGCTGCTACAAGGTTAGCTGGTCCCAATAGCAGAGGCTGCTCATTAAACTCAATATCGTCAAAGTAACATTCAGCAGTTCCTCCTGTGGTAGGTCCGTAGAAATCGACTGCATCCAGTTTATGCAACGTATTGCTGCCGGCTGAACCAAGGCTCCATTTCCAGCTGATAACTTCGCTGTTATTGATATATAAGGTTGAGAAATCATCGTCGAGGTCAACAATAATACTGATCGGGAACCAGGATCCCTGAGTGTAGGTGAAAGCGCCCGAATTTGTTGCTCCGGCGTTTACTGTTCCAGTGCCGTTTGAATTGAAATATACTTCCATACCGAACAAACTGTTGGCTGCAGCAAAATCCTGAAGAACATTAAAATAGCCTATTTTACCGGCAGGAATTTTGGCAAACATTTTTATCTGGTAACGACCCGTGGTTTTATCGTTCAATTTCAGAACCAGGTCATTGTTTGGAGCGATTTTTACTGATTTGGTGCCTGAATTAGCCTGTGCATTCGAAACCACAGGATCTTCAGTGCCGCCCGGAGCATTACTCCAGGTTGTCCAGCTTGAACCTGGAGCCTGCTGAACAAGCTTTGAACCGGCCGTATAGGACTCAAAATCATCAGAAAATAAAACAGTTTGTGCATATCCGAATGATATACAGCACATTAGTAGAAGAGTTAACGAGTAAAGTTTTTTCATGGTTTTGTTTTTGGGGTTTGTTGCCAACAAATCTATGAAAAAATGAATTCAATAACCAAAAGAATTAGTGAAGTAGAATTTAAACAGAATTTTCTACTGATGATATTTCTTCCTAATGACAAGGACCCTTATAGTTTGAGATTTATATGATAACCCAACCTGGAGGCTTTATAGCTTATTCCGAAGAAAGTTAGCCGTATGCGATGTTTGTGTTTTAACCATTTCTTCCGGTGTACCTTCAAACAGGACAAATCCTCCCGGTTCACCTCCTTCAGGTCCGAGATCTATAACCCAGTCAGCGGTTTTAATCACATCCAGGTTATGCTCGATAACAATTACTGAATGCCCTTTTGTAAGCAATGCACTAAATGCTGAAAGCAGGCGGCTTATATCGTGCATATGCAGTCCAGTGGTAGGCTCATCAAAAATAAAAAGGGTAGGGGAGTCGTTAGTGCCTTTTGTTAAAAAGGAGGCAAGTTTTATTCGTTGTGCTTCGCCACCCGAGAAAGTATCAGAAGATTGGCCCAGTTTCAAATACCCTAAGCCGACATCGGCGAGTGGTTTTAATTTTGCTGCAACACGCGCTGCGTTGGCATTTTTCCCTTCAGCTGTAGCAAAAAATTCAATGGCTTGTTCAATGGTGAGATTTAAGATATCTGATATTGTGTTTTCCTGGTATTTAACTTCCAGAACCTCGTCTTTGTATCGCTTGCCTTTGCAACTATCGCAGGTTAAATGCAAATCAGCCATAAACTGCATTTCAACGGTAACAATTCCTTCTCCTTCGCATTCTTCGCATCTGCCGCCTTCCACATTAAATGAAAAGAAGCCTGGCTTGTATCCGCGCAATTTTGCCAAAGGTTGTTCTGCATACAAACTCCTTATATCGTCAAATGCTTTTACATAGGTAGCCGGATTCGAGCGTGATGATCGTCCGATCGGATTCTGATCTATAAGTTCAACGGCTGTTATCAGGTTATAATCTCCTTCGAGGCGGTCGAACCTGCCTGAACGCTCACCATAGCCACCGTATATTTTCTTCAGAGCGGGGTAAAGTATTCTCTTAACAAGCGTAGTCTTGCCAGAGCCGCTAACACCAGTCACTACTGTCATTGCTTTCAGCGGGAATTTAATGTCAATTCCTTTAAGGTTATGTTCCCTGGCACCCTTTATCTCTATATAATCATTCCAGGGTCTCCTGCTTACAGGTGTCGGGATGTTTTTTTTGCCCGAAAGATATTGGCCTGTCAGGCTGATTTCATCTTTCAATATTTCGTCGAATGTACCCTGGAAAACCAGTTCCCCACCATGGCTTCCTGCCAGAGGGCCTATGTCAATAACCTGGTCGGCCGCTTTTATTATCTCCTCTTCATGTTCCACAACAATAACGGTATTGCCCATATCCCGAAGTCCTTTTAATACTTTTATAAGGAGGTGGGTATCGCGTGGATGCAATCCGATGCTGGGTTCGTCAAGAATATACAGTGAACCTACCAGGCTGCTGCCCAGGGAAGTGGCAATATTTATCCGTTGCGATTCGCCACCTGAAAGCGAATTCGAAAGGCGGTTCAGTGTAAGATAAGGTAATCCAACATTGCAAAGAAATCCTAACCTGTTCTTGATTTCAACAAGCAGGCGGTCAGCCACCTGGTGCTCATATTCGGTAAGTTCTATGGTATTGAAAAAATCCAGAGCTGTCGAAATAGGCATCAGTACAAGGTCGGTGATAGATTTACCGTTCAGTTTCACATAATTGGCATCCTTCCTTAGCCGGGTACCTCTGCAATCGGGACAAACCGTCTTTCCCCGGTACCTCGACAGCATTACCCTGTATTGGATTTTATAGGTCTGGCTTTCAACCATCTCAAAGAAAGTATTAATGCCTTCGAAATATTTATTGCCTGCCCATAAAATCTTTTTCTGTTCCTGGGTAAGCATATAATATGGGCTGTGAACCGGGAAATCGAATTTATGTGCATGTGTCATAAGCACATGTTTGTATTCCCTCATTTTCTCGCCTTTCCAGCATGCCACTGCATCATCATATATTGAGAGGCTTTTATCCGGAATCACAAGGTCCTCGTCAATGCCAATAACACTTCCAAATCCTTCGCATGTTTTGCAGGCTCCGAAAGGATTGTTAAAACTAAACAGATGCACCGAAGGCTCCTCAAAAGTGATGTCGTCGAGTTCGAAACGGTTTGAAAATTCCAGATGAAGGGTATTGCTTTCGTCTTCAATACTCAGAAGGCAGGTTCCACTGCCTTCAAAAAAGGCTGTCTGTGCCGAATCGGCTACCCTGGCCGGAAAATCTTCATCCTGCTTATCAATAGTGAAACGATCGATAAGCACATACATTTCTTCATAGTCGTACTTCTCAATCTCAGCAAGAATATCTTCAATTTTCTTAATGCTTTCATTGTACAACAAACGGCTAAACCCTTGCTGCAACACCACAGTAAGATCATCTTTCAATGTCCTGTCCTGCTTCTTTATTAAAGGGCTGTAAAGCATTATCCGGTTGCCATCGGCTTGCTCCATAACTGAATTAACAACATCAGTAACCGTATGACGCGATACCTGAGCGCCCGAAACAGGCGAAAAAGTTTTACCGGCACGTGCAAAAAGTAATTTGATATATTCGTATATTTCAGTCGAAGTGCCTACTGTAGAGCGTGGATTCCTGGTGTTTACCTTCTGCTCAATTGCGATTGCAGGAGCAATCCCTTTAATATAGTCCACCTCAGGCTTGCTCATTCTGCCCAGGAACTGTCGTGCATACGAACTTAAACTCTCTACATAGCGACGCTGCCCTTCGGCATACAAGGTATCAAAGGCCAGTGACGACTTCCCTGAACCTGATAAACCAGTAATGACCACCAGTTTGTTGCGTGTTATTGCTACAGAAATATTTTTGAGGTTATTAACCCTGGCCCCTTTGATAAGGATATATTTTTTAGGGTCAAGTTCGTCGATGTCAGTAAGGATCATAGGGCTTTTATTCAGAAAAAGGCAAATTGAACAGGAAAGGCATTAAGCTTCCTGCCGGTTCACCTGGCTGCAAAGCTACTTACATTTACAACAATTAGCATATAAAAAGAGTTGCTGAAGATTAATTTTAATAATTTTTTGATTTTTTGTTTATGTATTTAAAATACATGTATATAGTTGATTGTAAATAAAATATATCAGATAATTAACATGGTAAATAGATTCATTTTAAATAATTTTATCAAAAAGTTACAATCCGACAATCATATGTTGTATATTTGCAATTCTTCAATTAAAAAGTGATACGTATTTATATTACTTTTCGAAGCCTGAAACATTAAATATTAACTAAAAAAGACCATTATCGATAGATTTTTACGCTCTTAAACTCAAATAGTTACTAACCAATACGGAGGTATTATGTCAACCCCCATTGTTAGCGATCAGGAGCTTATAAGCAACTATCTCGCCGGTAATGAATATAGTCTTGAAGTTCTGATAAACAGGCACAAGCAAAAAGTTTACTCGTACATCCTACTTGTCGTCAGAGATAAACATCTGGCCGATGACATTTTTCAGGATGCCTTTATTAAAGTTATAAATACGCTTCGTTCGGGTATTTATAAAGAAGAAGGAAAATTTATTCAATGGGTAATGCGTATTTCGCACAACCTCATCATTGATCATTACCGCAAAGCCAAACGATTACCGGTAGTTGACAACAATTCAGAAGATGGCGATATTTTCGACAACCTTCGTATTGTTGATGATTCTATTGAAGATAAGATGATTTTGGATCAGATCTACGAAGATGTTCGCAAACTTATCGACAGCAAAGAAATCATACTGAGCGTTTAATTCAAAATATTTTTATCTGA
>CAIJPI010000208.1 GCA_903822525.1 uncultured Bacteroidales bacterium
AGCGATGCGGGCACTTTGTTCAATCAGCGCCATATCCCAGGTGCATGCTAATGCCAGCGGCACAGGAAAAATAGTTTTATGTCCGTGAATTACATCGTATCCGAAAATAAGCGGGATGCCTAAACGGGTCTCTTTTACCGCCATATCCTGGAGTTTTCGCACAGCCTCAGGAGTATAGGTATTGAATACGCCGCCAACAAGACCACTTTTAATCTTTTTGTCTACATCCTGACTTACCAGCGGACCAGTAACATCGAATCCGATGGAAGGCAGGTTGAGCTGTCCTATTTTTTCATCCATAGTCATTCGGGCCATGAGTCCTGCCACGAATTTGTCCATTTTAGCCTTTTCTGCAACCGACTGCTTTGATTGCTGGGCTTGCGCTTTTGCGATATTGATGCTTAAAAGAGCTGTGAAAAAAATTAATGCGCTAATTTTCAGTGATTTCATTTTTAAGGGATTAAAATTTGAAACTAAGATTTGTAAGCCGGTTTTGATTTCGGGACACGACATAAAGAGATTCCATAGCAACCCGCTTCTGTAATTTTCGATCATCACGATCTCAGGACCCTGGTCGATAGCAAGGTATTGTTTAGGATACCAGTCATAATGCTGACTGAAAGCATCATAAAATCCATATTCGCCCCAAATTTTGTCGCCGAGGTCATAATAGAAATGTTTTAATGCCTGCATTGAATATTCAGGTGTATACGGAAACGACGAAAGTGCAGCTGTGGGCGAGATTACGCCAAGGTCATTTTCCATACCGGGGGCATGACCGGAATAAAAATTAACCGAATAGCTTGCAGTAAGGCCCCAGCAATTTGCTCCATACCCCTTAAAATTTTTAGAATTCTCAATACACCAATGCCGGTTTATCAGCGTCTGATTTTTGTTATGTTCCCAATAGTCAGCATATTCATCCTTCAGTTTTCGTGGATCGAGACCAAGGTATGAGTAATGTGCCCAGAATAACGGCCCGCCGTATTCAGGTGCCCCGTTGTGCTTTAAAGTAAGGGTGTAGCCATATTTGGTTGTAAGGCCTTTTATAGCCCCGTTTCTGGCCCATCCAAGGTGATATGCTTCGGTCTGAACTGGGTGGGTAGGAGAGGAGGCGGCCAGCACATACATGATCAGACATTCGTTGTATCCTTCGACCGCGAAATTCATTGCCCATCCATAATTGGGCGACCAGTGCCAGTATAGTACATCCTTGCCTTGCGTAAACCATTTAAAGTCGACATCTCTCCACAGGGTATCAATTTCAGCCGATAGTTTTTGCTCACGGGAATTCCCATTGTTGAAATATTGCCGTACAGCAAGTAAGCCTTGTATCATGTATGATGTTTCAACCAGATCGGCTCCATCATCCTTTGCGCTGAATGCTTTTACCTTGCCGGTTTCCCCATTCAGCCAATGTGGCCATGCGCCATGAAAGCGATCTGCTTTTTTAAGGAAACGGATATTCTTTTCAAATCGTGAAATACCTTCTTCTCTGGTAATAAATCCCCTTTCGATTCCAACCAGAATGGCCATAAAACCAAATCCTGAGCCGCCGGTAGTAATAATATTTTTATCATTTTCAGGATAGATGCCGTTGGCATTTATGCGTTCACAAGCCATACCCGAAATGGGCTCAGCTCCGTCCCAGAAGTAACGGAAAGTGTTGTATTGAACCTGATTCAGCAATGAATCATCACTGATCTCAGTTCTTTGTTTGCCGTTATAAATACCTGTTGACTGATTTTGCCCTGTACATGAGGTGCATAGAATCAGGGCCAGGAATGTAATATATAATGGATTCTTTACTGACATGCTAATGGGTTTAATAAGTGAAGCCTAATTTAGTCAGACCGCTTTGAACTTCGGGTGCCGACATGAATAAATTCCATAACAAGCCGGTGCGGTAGTTTTCAATCATGCAGATTTGTGGTCCCTGATCGATTGCCAAGGTAGAAGTTGCCCACCAATTCCGGCCCACATCATAAGCATCATAAAATCCGTATTGACCCCAAACCCGATCGCCGACAATATAATAGAAATACCTGATGGCATTCATCGATTGCTCAGGCGCGTAAGGTAATGACGAAACCGCCGCAGTAGGTGCAATGACTCCCCTGTCGTTAGTGGGTTCACTTACGCCATAACCGGTTGAAAGGTCGCTTGCCGTGAGTCCCCAGCAAGAAGCATTGTAATTCACATATTTAAAAGGATTTTTTACGCAATGCTTCCAGTTTATTAAGGAATGATTTACATTTTGTATCCAGTAACTGGCATAGGTATCCGTTAAGTTTCGGGGGTCGAGCCCCAGGAATGAATAATGTGCAAAAAACAAGGGTCCGCCGTAATCGTAACCTACTGGCAATGCATAACCATAGAAAGATTTCCCGTTAACTATTCCCCCGTTGCGGGCAAAGCCCTGATGATAAGCCGATGCAGGTATAGTATGCGTAGGCGAAGATGCTGCAAGTATATACGTGATAAGTGTTTCATTATAACCTTCAATCCTGAAATTCATATCCCAGGCATAAGTTGGCGACCAGTGCCAGTAGAGTACATTTTGCCCGCCGCGGGTATACCAATCCCACTCAACAGTATTACATAATACATTTATCCTGTCAATCAGGTCTTGTTCTGATGATAGACCTGGATTCAGGTATTGCCTCATGGCAATCAGTCCCTGTATCATATATGCTGTTTCTACCAGGTCGCCGCCATTATCCTTTGTGCCGAAAGGAACCACTTTACCTGTATTGCCATTCAGCCAGTGCGGCCATGCCCCATGAAAACGATCACATGTTTCGAGGAAGGTGATCATTTTATTCAGATGAGAGATTCCATGTGTCCGCGTAATAAAGCCCCGTTCCATTCCTACTACCATAGCCATTACTCCAAATCCTGATCCGCCGGTAGTAACAATATCGCCTGATGAATTCCTTTCGCGGGCCATTCCGCTTGCAGGATGAGCAAAGTCGTAAAAATATTTGAAAGTCTGGCGCTGAACAAGCGTCAATAATTCATCGTCGCTGATTAGCGGAAATTTCAACGTTGAATCCAGTTTGGTGAAAAATGAATTTGCGAATCCACTGAAAGTAAACCCATCCCTGGCTTTCAGATTAGAGGAGATAGCGAAATTGTAATTTGTATAACCTGCCAACAGACCGGTATAATTAAGCTTAATGATGCTGCCATCGCTGGTAATTTCAGTATTAAAAACCGGATTACCTGCTAAAAGGAAATGCGATTTAATATTTGTAGTATCGAGCGATGCTGAAAATTCAATGCTGATATTCAGATCGTTCAATGCAATATTTTTGCCCTTGACAGGAGGTGCGAAATTCTGGTTATTGATGGTAATATTCTTGATTACGAACGCGGCATTAGCTGTAGTAAATGTAAATTCGATACCGGCAAAATTTTCGCCTTTAATCCCTTTAAGAGATGTTGTAATTGAAAGTTTATAGTTTGTATTATTGCCAAATGGGCTATCAGGATCCATAGTAACCGTTGTGAGGTCTTCTGAAAATGAAAACCGGGCACTAACAACCGAGTTATCAGTGAGTATTATATGAATATTTTTCTTTGCGGAATTTGTATCAACTGCAGATGAAAATATGATAATAATATTACCATCGTTGATAATGCCGCTTGTGTTTTCAGGATACTTCAGCTGATCAGAACCGATTGTACAGCTTGCAAGTTGCAGAATGCCGGCATTACCCGGGGTTTCCTTTCTACAGGAAAAGCAGAGCAAAGTCAGAAATGTCAGCATTAACTGAATTGTAC
>CAIJPI010000209.1 GCA_903822525.1 uncultured Bacteroidales bacterium
ATTGCTGAATTGCAGGAGAGTATATATCCTATTACAGGAATTAAAATTGACGTTGAAAATTATGAATATAATGTTCTGGAGGGAGCCCGTGTGCTGCTTACTAAATATAAACCGCTGATATATGCCGAGCTGTGGGATAATCAGAACAGGGTCGATTGCCTGAACCTTTTAACCGGAATAGGGTATGGGGTTTTCGTTCTCGAGAACGGGGTCTTAGTTAAATTTGATTCGAATATACACCTCACACAGAATTTCTTTTTTCAAATGGTACCCACTTCAAAGGGTTAATTTATGAAGCGTAAATTTTTAACCAATCTCGGGTTCCTGCTATTTCTTAATCTGCTGGTTAAGCCATTCTGGATTTTCGGAATTGACCGTACTGTACAGAATATTGCGGCCCCGGGAGAATATGGTTTTTATTTTACAGTGCTCAATTTCACCTTCCTTTTTAATATGTTGCTTGATTTTGGGATCACTAATTTCAACAATAAGAACATAGCTCAGAATAGCCATCTGCTCAACAAACATTTTTCGGGAATTACTTTACTCCGTTTGTTGCTAGGCGTTGTTTATTTTGCTGTGATATTTGTAATTGCCAAAGTTATTGGATATGATGGAAGGCATATGTATTTCCTGGCTTTTCTTGCATTTAACCAGTTCCTTATTTCGTTTATTCTATACCTTCGATCAAACATTTCGGGTCTTCTTTTATTCCGGATTGACAGTGCCATTTCTGTTCTCGACCGTTTGCTGATGATACTGTTTTGCAGCGTATTGTTATGGGGGAATATCACCACTGAGCCTTTCCGAATCATCTGGTTTGTTTATGCCCAGACGCTGGCTTATATACTCACAGCCTTTGTTGCTTTGCTAATCGTTATCAGAAAGGCCGCTTTCAGGCGACTACAATGGAATACATCATTTTTCCTTATGATTATAAAGCAAAGTTTCCCTTTTGCTTTACTTGTATTGCTGATGTCATTTTACAACCGTATCGATTCGGTTATGCTCGAGAGGTTGTTGCCTAAGGGAATAGGAACCACTCAGGTAGATATTTATGCGAAAGCATACCGGTTGCTGGATGCTGTGAATATGATAGCATATCTTTTTGCTGTTCTGTTGATTCCGATATTTGCCAGGCTAATAAAAGATAAATCACCTGTGGAAGGAATGGTGAAATTATCATTTACCATCATCTTTACTATTTCGATGATTATTGCAAGTTGTTCTTCCTTTTTCAGCGATCAGATCATGTCGCTGTTGTATGTAGGGCAGATTCAGGAAGCACAGAAAGTGTTTGTGTTTCTTATCATCGGTTTTATACCTATTTCGACCACCTATATTTTCGGCACCCTCCTTACAGCAAACGGAAGTCTGAAAGCTTTGAATATTATGGCATTAACAGGTATGATTTTAAATATAAGCCTTAATTACCTGCTGATACCGCATTTTATGGCTGTAGGTTCAGCTTATGCAAGTGTTATCACACAATTTGTAACAGCATTTATACAAGTGGCCATTGCCCAGAGAATATTCAGGTTTGCAATTAACTGGAAGTATATTTTTACATTGCTGTTTTTTGCCATAGGTGTTATCCTTTTGAATCTGGCAGCCAGGGCAAGCGGATTCGATTGGCGCATTGCAATTGTTGTTACTGGTGTTGCTTCAGTGATATGGGCCTTTGTATTAAAATTAATGAATATTGGCCGGTTTATAAGGCTAATCAGAAATGAGTAGTCCTCCGGAGTCTGTCAGAATTAATTTTAACAAGTTTTTGTATCCGTTCTATATTTCCCATCACTCATAGAGAACGTAATCGTTGCCTTTGTCATAGCAAAGAGGATGTCGTGGAATTTGAAGTTATTTCACCTCTTTACATCAATATTTTTCAGCTACTTATTGTGTTAATTGCTTTTTAGGTAGATTTCTCTACCTTTGCAAGTCATAATCCGGAGGATGATCCAATGTTGAATAACTCCACGAACAGTCAGACTGATTCATTTAAGGTTGCAATTTTTCTTTTCAAATGGCGTAAAACGCTGATAATAATAGGCGTAGCGGCAGCTGTGCTGTCAGCTGTTTTTTCATCGCCATTTTTCATTACTCCTCTGTACAAGTCGACGGTAATTATGTACCCGGCTTCGAGTAACTCAATTTCAAAGTCACTTTTGAATGAAAATGCCATTGCCAAGCAGGATATTCTTCAGTTTGGTGAAGATGAGCAGACTGAGCAGATGTTACAGATTTTGAACTCTAACAGGATACGCGACAGGGTTATCAGTAAATTCAACCTAACCCAGCATTACGGTATTGTACCGGGATCGAAGTATCAGCAAACCCGACTTTACGATCGTTTTGAATCGAATATCACCTATAAACGTACCGAATATATGGCCGTAAAGGTCTCAGTACTTGACCAGGATCCACAAATGGCAGCTGATATTGCTAACGAAATCGCAGCTTTACTCGATTCAGTGAAAAATGACATGCAGAAGGAGCGTGCCATGCAAGGGTTCAATATTGTTGAAACAGAGTATCTTTCAATACAGGCTGAAGTCAGGAAAATGGAAGATTCGCTAACTGAGCTCAGGAAACTCGGGGTTCATGATTACGAAACGCAGGCTGAGATGATGAATCAGCAACTTGCAATGGAAATCGCCAGAGGCAATTCCAGGGGAATCAATGCGCTTGATGATAAACTTAAGGTTCTGGCTACATATGGTGGGCCCTATGTTTCGATACGTGATGCCCTTGAGCATGAAAAGAAACAATTGAGTTATATTAAAGCCAGGTACGAGGAGGCAAAGATTGATGCTTTCGAAGAAATTCCGCAAAAATTTATTGTCGAAAATGCTTATAATGCCGAACGCAAAGCATATCCGATTATTTGGGTTATTATACTGCTCTCAACATTAGGCGCCTTGCTTGCCGGTATGCTGGTGATATTTATGGTTGAAAGAAGTCCGGCTTTTCTGCAAAAACTGAAACAAACTTATAGCTGAATACTAAACCCGCCCATACCTAAATTTACCGGAAAGCATTTTGCCGGAAAAATCAAAAATAAAAATATTAAGCAATTTACTCTGATGGATAATTTCTTTAACAACACCAACCTGCTGCGAATCATCACCAAGTGGAAATGGCATTTGATTATTCTTTCTGTTGTTGCAGCTATTGTATCACTGGTTGTTTCCAGTCCGCTGATTATGACACCACGTTTTAAATCAGTAGCATATGTCTACCCATCGAATGTTATGCCTTATTCAGATGAAAGCGAAACTGAACAGATGCTGCAATGGATCAATTCCATCGAAGTCCGTGACAGTGTGATTAAGAAATTTGACCTGGCGAAGCACTATGGGATATCGCCCGAAGAAAAATATTTCGAATCCACGCTGGAGTATATGTATACCAAAAATGTGAGTATTGTCAAAACGCAGTATGAAAGTGTGGAAGTTAGCGTTACGGATATTGATCCTGTCATGGCAAGAGATATAGTAAAAGCGATTCTGTTTTATACTGACGAAAAAATCCGTGCTACCCACAATGTGAAATATAATGAAGTGGTTGTAGCCATGGAGAAGGTTCTGAAAGTTAAGCAGGCTGAAATTGATTCGGTCAAATCGCTTTACCGCGAAATTGCCACTAACTACGGCGTTTATGATGTTTTGGGCCAAAGCCAGGAAATTACCCGGGGTGAATTGCGCACCGTTGATGGTGGAGGTGGAAACATCAATTCAAAAGACGTCCAGAAACTGAAACAAGGCATGATGGAAAAAAGCGGTGATTTGCTTTTTCTTGGCAACCGAATTGAAGATATGGCTAACGAGTATAGTGAGATTATGCTGAAATACGATGTGGCCAGGTTTGATATTGGCAAAAAATTCACTTTTGTAAATGTTGTAACTCCTCCGTTGGTTTCAGACAAAAAATCCTATCCGAAAAGATTGTTTGTGATGTTTTATTTCGTAGCCGGTACGCTGCTTTTCAGCATACTCACCATTGCATTTATGGAAAGACGTAAAATGCCTGTTTCAGGCCCGAACAACGGATAATCAGATTTCACCTTGACCGAGAAACTCAAAATAGCAATAGTATACTTTGTAACAGCAATATTCGTATTGCTGAATACGTATTTGGTATACAAGGAAATATATTTTGGCATTCTGATTCCTATTGCTTGTATTATGCTGATCATGTATATTTTCAGCCTTCAAAACATCCTATTTCTTGCTGTTTTTGTTACTCCATTAGCCATAAATATAGGCGATTACGATATGGGTGTGAGCATTTCGGTTCCGAGCGAACCTTTGCTTATTGGCATATTGTTTTTTTTTATTTTAAAGATACTTCTCGAAGGAGGTGTCGAACGCCGTATTGTCAGGCATCCTATTACGATAGCTATTCTCTTCAACCTTTCGTGGATGCTTATTACGTCCATTACTTCTGATATTCCACTGGTGTCGTTTAAATACCTGTTATCGCGCCTTTGGTTTATTATACCAATGTATTTTGGTGGACTTATGCTCTTCCGGAGTAAACAGAATATACGTTTTTTTATCTGGGCATATGTTGCTTCCCTGATCATTGTAATTTTTTACACCACTTATGTTCATATGGGGTATGGTTTCAGCGAGAAGGCCGGGCATTGGGTCATGTCGCCTTTCTATAATGATCATACTGCTTATGGGGTGATTCTAGCACTGTTTATTCCTGTGCTGGCAGGGATGTCAATTGACACAGCCGTATCACGAAATCAGCGTTTACTTTCTGTTGTAGCTTTACTGATCCTGCTGATGGCACTTTATCTGTCATACAGCCGTGCTGCCTGGGTAAGTGTTGGGTTTGCTGTCGGAGTATGGGTATTAGTGAAATTACATATTAAATTTAAATGGATTGCACTGAGTATTGCCGGATTGCTGGTTATCTTTTTTTCATTTAAGTTTGAGATTCTTGATAAACTTCAGAAAAACAAGCAGGATGCATCGGCTAATTTTATTGAACATATCCAATCTATTTCCAATATATCTTCCGATGCTTCCAACCTCGAACGGATAAATCGCTGGCAGGCTGCGTTGCGAATGTTCTCCGAGCGGCCACTGGTAGGGTGGGGGCCGGGAACATACCAGTTCGAGTATGCACCCTTTCAGCGTTCGAAGGAAAAAACTATTATCAGTACTAACCTGGGTGATCATGGAAATGCTCACAGTGAGTATATTGGTCCGCTGGCCGAATCGGGAGTGCCGGGATTATTAAGTGTACTTTTTATTCTTGTTACTGTAATTTATACCGGGCTGAATGTGTATAAAAAGTCAGGCAACAGCCAGACAAAAGTGCTTGCCTTATCGGCAACTTTGGGATTGATTACCTATTTCGTGCATGGTTCGATGAATAATTTTCTGAATACGGATAAAGCAAGTGTTCCGTTCTGGGGCCTTGTAGCCGTTATTGCAGCGCTTGACTTGTATTACAGCCAGTCTGACGAACATGCTGGTTCGTAGGTGATTTCAAAAAAAAATACCTCCATTTCCGGAGGCATTCGTTTCACAGATAATTTTATAGTTTTCATTAACTCCTGCTTCAGAATTAAAGTCTGTTGTATAGTTCGGGGAGTTTGCGAAGCATAACCAGCTCTTTCCATTTCTTGCGTGCTTCAATGGCAGGACTTCCAAAATAGGTTATTCCGCCGGGTAATGATTTGTCAATTGCAGAAGTAGCAAGAATAATAGCTCCTTTCCCAATAACAAGATCTTTATTAACAGCTACTTTTGCCCAGATTATCACATCATCCTCAATGACAGTTACCCCTGCTATTGCTGTATGGGCTCCAATAAGGCAATTTGCGCCTATGTGAGTATCGTGACCCACCTGCACATGGTTATCGAATTTGGTGCCGGTACCGATAACCGTATCGCCCGATACGCCGCGATCGATTGAGCACAATGCACCAATCTCAACATTATCGTGAATAACCACTCTCCCGCATGATTCAAGTTTACGGTATCCTTCGGGCTTGCGCTGAAAATAATAGGCATCGGCACCCAGCACACTGTTGGCATGAATCACAACATTGTCACCAATTATGGTGTGGTCGTTAATGCATACATTAGCATGAATAATACAGTTTTTCCCTATTTCAACAAAATTGCCGACAAAGGCACCCGGTTGAATAACAGAGCCTTCGCCGATTACTGCAGAAGGGCTGATGGCAGATGCTGAAGTTTCGAAAGGTCTGAACCTGCGAACCAGCGAAGTATAGGCAGCAAAAGGATCGTCGTGAAAAAGAAGCGCTTTGCCATCGGGACAATCAACTTTCTGATTGATGATAACTACACTGGCCTTGGATGACAAGGCTTTAGCATAATATTTCGGATGATCAACAAAGGTAATATCGCCGGTTGAAACCATGTGTATTTCGTTGATTCCGGAAACCGGAAACGAAGCATGTCCGACATATGCCGCATGAATAAAAACCGCTACTTCTCCAAGGGTAAGAGGTGTAATAAATCTCATATTACCTGCTTTGCTTTCACCATTATATATTCCTCCTGAAAGGATTATAACTTATTTAACTCTTTCGAAATAAGTGCCTGTTCGGGTGTCGATACGAATTTTTGTACCCTCATCGATAAATAAAGGAACCTGAACAATAGCACCGGTTTCGAGGGTAGCTTTTTTCAATGTATTTGAAGCTGTATCGCCACGGAAACCTGGTTCGGTATAGGTGATTTCCAGTTCAACAAATGCAGGAAGTTCGCAGGTTAATGGTGTTTCGGTATCGGCATGCACCATAATTTCAACACCCTGACCTTCTTTCATAAACTGGTAATTATCAATCATATCCTCGTTAATCGAAATTTGCTCGAAATTCTCGGTATTCATGAAATTGTACCCGTTATCATCTTTATATAGAAACTGGTAAGGGCGACGTTCAACGCGGGCAATTTCAATGCGTGCGCCGGCATCAAAAGTATTGGGGATTACTTTCCCGGTCTTCAGGTTTTTTAGTTTGGTGCGGACAAAAGCAGGGCCTTTGCCGGGTTTTACATGTTGAAACTCTACTAGTTTATAGAGATCGCCATTAAATTCTATGCATAATCCATTGCGGAATTCAGCCGTTGTTGCCATAATCTGGTATTATAAAGGTGTTTGATTTTCTTAAAATGGGTGCAAAAGTACACATTTTCCTGATACTGTTGAAATTGAAAAGAAGGTAAATTGAAAAACAGAAGCAAGCCAGCTAAGGCGGTTTTAAAAAACTGGTATTCTTTGTGCTTTCAGGCTTCCGAAATTATAGCAGAATCAGGGCTTGCCATTTTTCTTATAGTCATCAATCACAATGGATTGTGTACAGAAATCGTGTTCTTCACTTTGTGAATTCGAACAAACGATGATGATACGATCGAGGTGATTTTCGGAAACCAGGTTACGGTACCACTCAATTGCTTTATGGTCGAGGTTGGCAGCAGGTTCGTCGAGAAGGACAACTTCTGATTCGGTGAGAAGCGCAATGGCAAGCCGGACCCGTTGCTTCATTCCTGAAGAGAAATATTTGATAGGCTTATTCCGGTTGCGGATCAGACCGGTAGCATCCATCACTGAATTTACATCCATGTTGTTACGGAACTTCCTGAAATGGCTGTGAAATGTCAGCATTTCTTCGAGCGTAAACTCTTCGATAAGTTCGAGATAAGGGCCGCTATAGGTGACATGCCTGAAAAAATCGTCAACAGCAATAACCTGATTGTTATGGCTATAAGTTACAGTGCCGCCCGATGGATGGAGGTGTCCAGAAATTATCTGTAGTAAAGTTGACTTGCCCGAACCATTTGATCCCAGAATGGCATAAGCGTTGCCTTGTTCAAACTCGAAGTCCACATCCCGGAATATCCATTCGTAGTTAAACTTTCTGCTTATTTTAGTCAGGGAGATATGCATGGAATTTTCGGTACTGGAATTTAGCGGTTTTAACCCCAAAACGCATGTTAATACCTGCCGGGGTATATGAAACAGTTCTTATCTTTTTTTTGATCAGGGGAAATGGCTTTTTGCAGAAAAAGTAAAAGTGAATTACCTGAGTTGTTGAATTGTTGTGTTCCTGACCTGTTGTATTTAACGTTTATTCTCTTGATTTTGAGTACCCTTTCATAATACCACGTGTGGAGCGGCTGATAAATGAAAGAATTTCATCGCGTTCAACAGTGGGGTGCATGGTGGTTTCAACTATCTCGACCGCACGGCTCACGTTGTAGCCGCTCAGGAAGATAATACGGTAAATATCCTGAATTTCATTGATTTTTTCGTTCGAGAAACCTCTTCTACGCATTCCAACAGAGTTTATCCCCACATACGAAACCGGTTCACGGGCTGCTTTTGTAAAAGGCGGTACATCTTTGCGAACGAGCGATCCACCTGATATCATGGTATGTTGCCCAATGGTAACAAACTGATGCACTGCCGATAGTCCGCCAATAATAGCATAATCTTCAACCGTGATATGACCGGCAAGAGCGACTGAATTGGCAAGTATGCAATTGTTTCCTACTATGCAGTCGTGGGCTATATGGGCATAAGCCATAATAAGGCAGTTGCTTCCGATTACAGTTTCCATGTTGGCCTTGGTACCCCTGTTTACTGTGACAAACTCCCTGATGGTTGTATTGTCGCCGATGCGAACGATAGAATCTTCGCCGGCATATTTCAGGTCCTGTGGCACAGCTGCAATAACGGCTCCCGGAAAGATGCGGCAATTTTTCCCTATACGGGCACCTTCCATGATAGTAACACTGGAACCTATCCAGGTGCCTTCGCCGATTTCAACATTTTTTTCGATATTCACAAATGGCTCAATCACCACATTTTTGGCAACATTTGCCTGTGGGTGAACATATGCTAAGGGTTGATTCATTGTGGTTGCGTTAATTGAGATTTTTGATTTCGGGCTTTTCTCGTAATCTTGATATTCAAAGTAGAGCTTACACTTTTTCAGCGTATTTTCCCTGAGGTATAGCTCCCGGCAAAGTGCCTGGTATTATTTTTATGTTACAGATATTATTTCTTACGTACGATCTGAGCCATGAGTTCAGCTTCGGTTACAATTTTATCACCGACCCAGGCTGTTCCACGCATATGACATATTCCTCTTCTCACAGGTGAAATCATCTCGAGTACGAATACCAGGGTGTCGCCGGGCACAACTTTCTGTCTGAATTTAACAGCCTCCATTTTAAGGAAGTAAGTGATATAATTTTCCGGATCCGGAACCGAATGTAATACGAAAATTCCGCCTGTCTGAGCCATGGCTTCAATCTGTAGTACTCCCGGCATTACAGGTTCTTCAGGGAAATGGCCTACAAAGAAGGCCTCGTTCATGGTAACATTTTTGACGCCTATAACCTGCTTGTCGCTTATTTCCATGATTTTATCAACCAGGAGGAAAGGCGGACGATGTGGTAGTATCTTTTTTATGTCATTAATATCGTAAACAGGCTTTTTGTTGAGGTCGATATTGGGTCCTTTCGGGGCATTTTTAATATGCTCACGAATAAGCTTTGCAAAGTTGGTATTCACCAAATGGCCCGGACGGGTAGCGATAATATGTCCTTTAAGAGGCATCCCAACCAGGGCAAGGTCGCCAATTACATCCAGGAGTTTATGCCTGGCAGGTTCGTTGTGGAAGCGCAGTTCAAGATTATTCAGAATGCCTTCCTTCAGAACGGTGATCTTAGGCTTGTTAAAGTGCTTGGCCAGGTTATCCAGTTCGGCTTCGCTTAGCAGGCGCTCAACAAAAACGATGGCATTGCTTACGTCACCCCCTTTTATCAGGTTGTTATTGATCAGGAATTCGAGGTCATGCAGAAAAACAAAGGTCCGGCAATCTGCAATTTCGGCCCTGAAGTCTTCGATATCAGCGATAGATGCATATTGAGTGCCCAAAATACGGGTTTCAAAATCTATCATTACCGAAAGGCGGAAATTGTCATCCGGCACAAGTACCATTTCGCTTTTGCGTTTTGCGTCGGTAAAAGTCAGCGTGCTGCGGAATTCAAAATATTCGCGGTTTGCATCCAGTTCAACGATTCCGGCTGCATCAAGAGCAGCTACAAAAAATCGTGCACTGCCATCCATGATGGGCATTTCTTCATTGTCAACTTCTACCAGAATATTGTCAATGCCTAAGCCAGCCACTGATGCCAGAACATGCTCAATAGTCACCAGCCGTACTCCGTGAAACTCAATGGTTGTGCCTCTGGATGTATCAACTACGTAATCAGCAATAGCATCAATAATGGGTTTTTCTTCGAGATCGACACGGCAGAATTTTATACCGTGGTCGGCCGGGGCCGGTTTAAAAGTTAAAGTAACCTGTTTTCCTGTATGAAGTCCGGAGCCTTTTATTGTAACAGGCTCTTGTATAGTTCGTTGTTTATCAAACATATTTGGGGATAAGTATAGCGCTGGTATATTAAATATTTTTTTCTTCGCTGATTTTTTCAGCCTGTAGTTGTACTATTGTTTTCTCAAGATCACCGATCCGGTAATAAAGTTTATCAAGGTTGTTAAAGATGGCAATGATTCTGCGGAATCTGCTGATATCGATAGCGGGAGCTCCCAGAAGAACGCTTCCGGTTTTGTTCACATTGCTTGCAACACCTGCCTGGGCTCCGATTTTTACATCATCGGCAATTACCAGATGTCCTGCAAAACCCACCTGCCCGCCTATCATACTGTTTTTGCCAAGTTTGGTAGAACCGGCGATGCCGGTTTGGGCAGCGATAACGGTGTTTTCACCGATTTCAACATTATGCCCTACCTGAATAAGGTTATCAAGTTTAACTCCTCTGCGGATAACGGTCGATCCGAGTGTTGCCCGGTCGATGGTGGTGTTAGCTCCGATTTCGACATTGTCCTCAATTACAACATTGCCTATCTGTGCAACTTTTTTGTAGTTGTTGTCACTTTGGGGGGCGAATCCAAAGCCATCAGCTCCAATAACTGAACCTCCATGTATGGTGCAGTTGTTTCCGATGGAGCAATCGTGATAAACAATCACACCGGGATTTAGGGTGGTTCCGGATCCTATTTTTACATTTTCGCCAATATAGCTGTGAGGGAATATTCTTACATCATCACCAATAATAGCATTATCACTTATAACAACAAAATCGCCGATATAAGCATTGCTGCCTATTTTGGCTGATTTAGCTATCGAAGCAAGCGACGAAGTGCCTGTTTTACCTTTACGCATCTTGTCGTAAATTTCGAGCAGATTGGCAAAAGCTGTATAGGGATCATCCACACGGATAAGAGTGCAGGTAAGCGCCTGTTCTGCTTCGAAGTCACTTTGCACCAGCACGATAGACGAACGTGTGGTGTAAATATAAGGATAATACTTTGGGTTTGCCAGAAAACTGAGTGCTTCAGGTTCGCCATCTTCGATCCTTGCCAGACGGTTAACTTTTATTTCGGGGTTTCCGTCAACAGTGCCACCTACAAGGCCGGCGATGTCTTTCGCAGTAAATTCCATCAGCATCAAATAAATTAAATTCCGGTTGAATGAAAAAGTTTGCAAATATAGATATTAAAATTAACATGGAATTCACATGCTTGTAACATGAATTTAACATGTGTCATTTATTCGTTAGCCCATTTGGGATAGTAGGTGAAGAATTTTGAGACAGTTTTATTGTAGACCGCTATGTTCAATTGCTCCGAAAGCCCTGAGATATCCCAGCGTTCGCCGTTCTTGTCAATAATTGTAATGCGGTCGCTGTTGGGATCATAAGCGCTGTTGGAGATTTCTCCCTGCCCGGTAAAATAGCGGTAATTGTCGTTGGAAAGGTTGAGCTGCTTTTTGATCATGGCCCTGATAGCGTTGGTTTTTTCATCAGGGAAAGGAGTAGTAGTAATAACCACCCTGAAAAGTTTCCGGTTCAGCAGGTCAGAACATAATGAGCTTAAAATAGGGTCACTATGTGCCGACCATTGTTTGAGTGCGCTGTATATATCATAATCATCGAGAACGGCAAAGGCCGAAAGAATGGAAGGAGAAGCATCAAATTGTTCTCTGCCGATCTGTTGTTGCAGGAAAAACATCAGTGCTGCCGAAGCTTGTAAATCTGCACCTTCAGTAGCCAGCGTCCGTGCTCTGCTGAGAATGCTGATAAGCATATATTCAACCGCCAGCACTGTTTTATGGTAATACACCTGCCAGTACATTAACCTGCGCGCTACAATGAATTTTTCGATCGAATAAATGCCTTTCAGTTCTACTGCCAGGTCGTCGTCAGCAACTGTAAGCATTTTAAGAATACGGTCGGTGCTGATAACGCCTTCGCTGACACCGGTATAAAAACTATCGCGCATCAGGTAGTCGAGACGGTCCATGTCGAGCTGACCCGAAACCAGCTGGTGCAGAAATTTTCGCGGGTACGAGTTTTCGAATATGGCAATGGCTGTGCTCAGTTTGTTGTCAAATTCTGTATTAAGCTGTTTCATGAACATCAGTGTGATTTCTTCATGCGAAACAGCATGTACAATATGATGTTCGAGGGCATGCGAAAAAGGTCCGTGACCGATATCATGCAGTAAAATGGCAAGTGTGGCGCCCTGGGCCTCATCAGCTGATATCTGGAATCCTTTCGACCGTAATGTTTCAATGGCCTGCCCCATGAGGTGCATGGCTCCCAGTGCATGGTGAAACCGGGTGTGAAGTGCGCCGGGATAAACCATCGAAGCCAGACCAAGTTGTTCAATCCTGCGTAGCCGCTGAAAAAACGGATGCTCAATTACATCAAAAACCAACTTATCCGATATGGTGATAAAACCATACAAAGGGTCATTTATTATTTTTCGTTTAAAGTCAGGGGCAGTTGTCACGCTATTTTGTTAAATTTGTATAAAAGACTAGTTAATTAAGCGATACACACAATAAAACCGGATATGAATGCATTAATAGGTCAGTATTTAAGCCTCTGAAAAATCAGGATATAACTATTGCCGGCTAAAGTGCAAAGATAACAAATGCCAATACTGATTGTTATATAACATTGATAATTAAATAAACATGGAAAACGGAGTAATATTGTGGGCTGACGATGAGATTGATCTTTTAAAACCTCACATCATGTTCCTGAAGGACAAGGGGTATGAGGTTTTAACAACCAATAACGGTGACGAAGCAATTGATGTGTTGAAAGTCAAAACGGTGGATATCGTTTTCCTCGACGAAAATATGCCCGGACTGTCGGGTATCGAAACCCTTTCAATCATCAAAGCAAGTTATCCAAACCTTCCGGTGGTGATGATCACCAAGAGCGAAGAGGAGCACATTATGGAAGATGCCATAGGTTCCAGTATTTCGGATTACCTGATAAAACCTGTTAATCCCAAACAGATTCTACTGAGCGTAAAGAAAAACCTTGAGAACAAACGACTGGTAAGTGAAAAAACAACACATGCCTATCAGCAGCAATTCAGGAATATAGGGATGGAAATCAGCAACAGGCTTGGTTTTAGTGAGTGGATTGAAGTATATAAAAAACTGATTTACTGGGAACTTGAACTCGAGAAAGCCCAGGACCAGGGAATTGTGGATGTTATGCGTTCGCAGAAGGACGAAGCCAACCAGGTGTTTTGTAAATATGTTGAAAGGAACTACCTCGACTGGCTGAATGGCCGTAGTGCCGAGAAACCTGTTCAGTCGCATACTCTTATCCGTGAAAAAGTGCTGCCACTGATCAAGGAGAACGACTCAATGTTCATGATACTGATTGATAACTTACGCTATGATCAGTGGAAGATGTTGCAGCCCATATTTGAGGAATATTACCGTGTTGAGCGCGATGAACTGTACTACAGTATCCTGCCTTCAACCACACAGTATGCACGTAATTCCTTGTTCTCAGGACTTTTGCCGAGCGAAATAGCAAAAAAATATCCCAAATACTGGGTGAATGAAGATGAGGAAGGCAGCAAAAACCAGTTTGAAGGCGAACTGTTGGGCGAAAATCTGAAACGATTCGGTTACGATGTGAAATATTCATATACCAAAATTCTGAATCTTTCGGCTGGCCGCAAACTGGTGGATTCGTTACCTAACCTGATGGGAAACCGTTTCAATGTCATTGTCTATAATTTTGTGGATATGCTTTCGCATGCCCGCACCGAAATGGAGGTGATTCGTGAACTTGCCGATGACGAAGCAGCATACCGTTCTCTAACTGTAAGCTGGTTTGAGCATTCGCCATTGCTCGATATTATTAAATTTCTGGCTAACAAAAAAATCCCGCTGATCATCACTACCGATCATGGTTCGGTACGGGTTGGTAATCCTGTAAAAGTAATTGGCGATCGCAACACCAATACAAACCTCCGTTACAAAAACGGGAAGAGCCTGAACTTTAACAAGAATGAAGTGTTTGAAAT
>CAIJPI010000210.1 GCA_903822525.1 uncultured Bacteroidales bacterium
CGGTAACGTTTTGCGGTGAAACTTCAAATCCGAACTTCCCCGAACCGGTAAGCGGATTGGTGGCTGTAATCTGGTAGGTTTGACCGGCAATGTAGCCGCTTGCAGGAATATTTGATGTTATCTGCCCTGCAGTTGTTGAGGCAGAACCTCCATGGCACGATGAACAGTTCGACCCGTCGCCTGGTGATCCGGTTTTAGCAACAGGAGCCCCATTCGGGTAGTTCATGGTATAGCTGCTGAATACAATTATGGCAGTTAAAAAGGAGAGTAAGCGTAGTTTTTGTTTCATGATTGCTGAACATTAATAATTAAAGTACTTGAAAAATGGATTATGAATTCAAAAAGCAAATAAAGTGAAAAAGCGTGATATATGCAGTAATCTACCTATGACGTTTAGGGTATATTATATTGATATATGTCATTTTATCAATATATATCATATGGTCAATGCATAAATGAAAAACCGGAAAACTGAACAGTAGTCTTAAAACTCACTAAACAGCAATCCGGTTTGACTAAAAAATTAAAAATCTATTTCAATTCTTTATATTCAGTACTGGTTTATCCTATTACAAGGATTTTCTTATTAAGTCTGGAAGTACCCGCTTCAACCACAACAATATATACACCTGCTTTCAACTGATGGCTGATTTGCTGGCTACCCTGCCCAGGAATGGTAGTGTTTAGCAATACTCTTCCCGATAGATCCAGAATCATTACGCTAGCCTGGTTCGCGGTTGTATTCATTTCAAAGGTCAGGTAGCCATTTGACTGGCCTGCTATTACCCTGATTCCTGAAGCATCTTCGCCCAGGCCGGTAGTATTGAGAACCTGAACAGTTACAACGGGTGAAGAGTTACTTAACCCACATGCGTTTACACCTTTTACACTTATATTCGCATTGCCGGTATAACCGGCATTCCACATCACCTGGGCAGTTGCAGTGGTGCCTGTAATAACTCCTGCTGCAGCAGGGCTGATTTGCCATTCATACGAATCAGCACCGGCTGATGTAGAATAATCACTCATCATGGTATTCTGAAGGTTTACCATAGTTGGGCCCGCAGGTGTTGTTGGAGTGGAAGGAAGCAGGCCAATTGAAGCAATGGTGAAATTACTCATCACACCGGTTCCACAAGTATTGGATGGCACAACAGTAATATCGCCGCTGTTAGCACCCATGGTAACATTAATTGAGCTTGTTCCCTGTCCGGATGAAATTACCGATCCTGCCGGAACGTTCCATGCATATGAAACTCCTGACACAGCCGAAACTGAATACGTCTGGGAGCTTGCCTGGCAAGGTGCATTATTACCTGCAATACTGCTGGTTTGTGCCGGAGTCGAATTCACAGCTACCATCTTGTTGGATGCTGCACCGCTACCTGCGGTATTGCTACCATATACACTGATATTACTTGAAATAGAAGCAGGGTTATAATAAACACTTATAGATGTTGTACCTTGCCCGCTCATAATGCTGGCACCTGCAGGAGCTGTCCAGACATAGCTCGTTGCTCCCGAAATTGTTCCAACCGAATATGTTTCGGTGTTGTTCATACAAACCGATGCTGCTCCTGTAATCGGACCGGCTGCAGGAGGAACAGCAGCACCTTCCTGAACGGTGAGTGTGCTCAGTGTGGTCGGACCTGGCTTATTTCTGGCAAATGCTCCATAAAAAGTAACCTCGCCTGTACCAGCTGCCGGAGCAATCCAGTTGAATGTCCAGGTATTGGTTGTAGTGTTCGCATTGGAATGTGTAACGTATTTTGTCCCGCCCACAAGCTTACTGCCAGAGCCGGCAACCAGTGTCCCAAGTTGGGTTCCCGTAGCATTTTGTGGCGAAACTTCAAATCCTAATTTTCCTGATCCGGTGAGTGGATTAGTTGCAGTAATCTGGTACGTTTGTCCGGCAATATAACCACTTGCCGGTATATTGGAAGTAATTTTTCCGGCTGTAGTTGTTGCTGTTCCTCCATGACATGAAGTGCAATTGGAACCATCGCCGGGTGAGCCTGTTACGCCTGAAGGAGCGCCATTAGGGTAATTAGTACTGCTGCTGAATACAATAACCGCAGCTGCAAAGAAGATCCAGGGTAAATGTTTAATTCTCATTTTTCTCAATTATTAGTTTAACATTAGTTTTTATTTTAGTTTTTGTATTCATTTATTTACATATCTGCTAAAATAGATATATGAATTAACAGGCTATCAGAAATTCATTCAATTGACAATAAAATTCATCCGGAAAATCAAAAGAAAAGAGGATAAAGAGTATAATTTGAATTCTGCATTTTCAAGTCTGTTCATGAATCAAAATTTTGAAAATCTTCAAGGGTGTTCAGAATACAACAATCCGTGTAGCTTTCTGTAAACAAAAGTACTTTACAAGAAATTCTTGATAAAAAAGTGTACGACAGACCGGAAAAAAAGAATGATCAATCGGGAAGTTTCAGTGATGAACCTGTTTTAGTGCTTTTCTTCCCTTCCCCGAGAGTATTCAGAAAATTCTTATTTCGGGATAAAAATTCCGTTGGGGATAAAAATCAAAAAGGCGGCACCGGAATTTCCAATGCCACCTTTTATTCACAAAAATATTTATTAATCCTTGTTGACTATCAACTTATTCGATTTCCTTCTTTTAAGCCTGATCTTCATTTCGTAAGAAATAATATACATGGCAGGCACAAAAATAAGTGTTAAAAAAGTAGCGAAACTAAGCCCGAAGATAATAGTCCAGGAGAGTGGTCCCCAGAACATAACATTATCGCCTCCGATATGGATCTGCGGATTTAGCTGTGTAAACAAGGTAGTAAAGTTCAGGTTAAACCCAACAGCTAGCGGCACAAGTCCGAGTATGGTTGCCGTTGCTGTAAGAATAACAGGAGTGATACGGGTTTTACCTGCCATAATAATAGCTTCACGGGTTTTCATTCCACGCTCTTTAAGCGTATCAATAAATTCAACAATCAATATTCCGTTTCGCACCACTATTCCTCCCAGTGCAACAATGCCTAAACCGGTCATGATGATGGATATTGACATGTCGAAAATTACTATTCCCAGAAGAACTCCGATAACACTGAAGATTACTTCGCTCAGAATGATTACGGTCTTACTCAGTGAATTGAACTGAGTGATCAGAATAAAAAATATGAGCCCGATAGCTATAAGCATGGCTTTCCCAAGGAAAGCAGATGTTTCTGCCTGGTCTTCCTGTTCCCCGGTGAGTTTAATAGAGATGCCCTCATGTAAAGGAAAATCAACAGCAAGCTTTTTAACCTGTGCTACAATTTCGTTTGCGGTATAGCCAGTCAGCACTCCGCTCGACAAGGTGATAATCCTTTTGAGGTTTTGCCTTTTGATGCCTCCGTAGGAATCAACATAGTCAATTTTGGCTATGGATGACAAGGGGATCTGACGCAGCAGGCCGGAATTCATATCACGGTACGTTATTTTCAGGTTGATAAGGTTATTGATATTTTCGCGGGTATCGAGCGAATACCTGAGTTGTATCGGAAATTCGTCTTCATCCATTTTGTATTTGGAGACTTCTTTCCCCAACACGGCTGTGCGAATTTCCATAGCGATCTGACCGGTGCTGATACCTTCGTGGTTGGCACGCTCACGATCGATATTGATAGCAATTTCAGGTTTATTTTCCTGGAAATCGCTTTTCAGGTCTTCGATACCCGGAATCTGAAGCGAATCGAGGTAATTTTTAAAAGCACCTGCATCGGTAATCAGGTCAGTCATATTTTCACCTGTGATTTCAATATTTACAGGCTTTCCGGTAGGAGGACCCGATCGGTTTTTCTCGGTAGATATTTCGGTTCCGGGAATGCCTTTCACTTCGCTACGGATCTTTTCGAGATATTCATTCGTATTAATACCGATTCGGTTTTTATATTCAACAAAGTTGATGGTAACCTTACCCTTTTCGGCACTGAGCGAACGGCTGAAATCCATATCATCGCCAGCTCCGAGCGCAATATTGGTGATTACCGATTCAACATCCGGATTATTTTTACCTAACACCTTAATAACCCGTTGTTCAACAATTTTGGTAATCGAGTCCGTTACAATCTGGTCGGTTCCTACAGGCATTTTTACCCTGACATTAATGCTGTTTGGCATATTATCAGGGAAAAACAGGACTTTAGGGCTGCGGATGCCTGTTGCTACTATGGTTATGAAAAACAATACGATTACACTTACCAGCAGGTACCAGGGGTTATTCCCCCGAATGGCAAATCGCAACTGTTTTTCGTACATACGCATAAACCATGGCCAACCACTCTCCTGCCACCATTTAATATAGGGTTTCAATAAAGTATGGAAGAAAAGCACTATCAAGGCAACAAACACAAAGAAGTTCCCCATGCCAAATGCTGTTTCGCTATGATTTGCAGCATAAAAGCCATAACTTATAAGTGCTAAAACAAGGGAAGCTAAAACCTGTAATACCATCCGTTTTTTAAATTTCCGTTTATCCGGAGCATCAAATTCATGTTTCATGAACGAAACAGCAAAAACAGGATTGATTATATACGCTACAAAAAGAGAGGCAAAGAGCGTAATAATCAGTGTAACGGGTATATAGAACATAAACTTACCGACTATTCCAGGCCAGAAAGCCAAGGGGAAAAATGGGGCTAGTGTGGTAAGTGTTCCCGACAAAATAGGTAAAAACACCTCCCCTGCCGCCTGCTTGGCTGCAAGAATAATATTAGGCTGTTTCTGGTGGGTACGGTGAATATTTTCGATAACCACAATGGCATCATCCACTACAATCCCAAGGGCAAATATCAATCCGAACATCACAATCATGTTCATCGTGAAACCCAAAGCAGGCATTATCATAAAGGCAATTGCCATCGAAAGCGGCACAGCCAGTCCGACAAAGAATGCATTGGTGAAGCCCATGAAAAACATAAGTACCAGGGTAACGAGTATCATCCCGATAATAATAGTGTTGTTAAGTTCCTCAAGTGTATTGCGGGTATAACGCGATTGTTCCCCTGTGAGGGTTACTTTCAGGTCGTTAGGAAACTCTTTATTTATAAGGTCGTCGTGCAGAATATTTTTGATTTTATCAGAAGCTTCAAGCAGGTTTCGACCGCTTTTCTTCACAACGTTAAGTGTAATTACATTTTGACCATTCAGTCGCGAGAAACTTTCCTGTTCTTTGAACGTATCCTTTATTTCAGCCACATCCTTCAGATAAACCGAAGCACCGCTTGCCGATTTAATGACGATGTTCCGCATTACATCCAGATTCGTAAACTGTCCTTGGACGCGGATGGAACGTTTCATCCCGAAAGAGCTGATGTTACCGGCCGAAATAGTCAGGTTTTCGGCAGCTATTGCGCGGTCGATATCGGTTAAGGTTATGCTCGAAGCCTGGGCTTTATACATATCCACATTGATCTGTATTTCACGCTCGAGCGCTCCGACAACATCGACACGGGTAATTTCGTTAAGCGATTCGATACGGTCCTGGGCTACCTCAGCATACTTTTTCAGCTGATCGAGGTCGTAGTTTCCCGAAATCTGAATAAACATGATAGGGATTTCCGAGAAATCGATATCCATAACACCCGGGTCCTTTAGCAGGTTGTTCGGCAGGTCGTTTTTACTTTTGTCGACAGCATCTTTTACCCTTTGCTTGGCCTCGGGTACAGCAACATCCGTGTTGAACTCAATGGCTATGGATGAGAAATCCTGAAGGGAATTACTGGTGATTTTCTTAACCCCTGCAATGCCTTTCAGTTGTTTTTCGATAGGCCGTGTAACAAGGTTCTCCATATCCTCGGGCGAAGTGCCAGGGTATACGGTATTAACAAGGATGGTAGGGATTACAATTTCGGGAAACTGTTCCTTTGGGATGCTCCGGTAGCTACTGATTCCGAGCAATGTGATAAAAACAGCCAGCACATAAATACTGGTTTTATTATCAATAGCCCAACTGGTAGCAAAAAACTCTTTGAGATTATTTTTCTTCATAGTATTGTCTAAGTTATTTAAACAGGGGAATCACCCGTTTTGCATTAGTTAACTTGAATGAGTTCGCCGTCGATCAGGCTGTTAAAACCGGTAGTGATGATTTTTTCGCCTAAAGTTATTCCAGCCGTAATTTCAGCCAATCCGTTATAGGTATTGCCAACAGTAACAGGGAGCCTACGGGCGACCAGTTTGCCACTCTCTTCTTTGGCAACATAGATGTATTTTCCGGCCTGTGTTTCACGAATAAGAGTTATAGGTACCGTAAATGCTGAAGGATTTCGGTAATCGTTAATTTTTACTACAGCCATCATATTGGCGCGGTATTCCACTTTGCTCGGGCCCAGGCGAACTTCACTCTGGAAAGTCCTGTTGATAGGGTTTATATATTTGCTGGTAAAACGTACCGTCGAAGTAATTTCGGTGTTGAAGTCAGGAAAGAAAACTACAACTTTATTACCCGGTTTTACCTTGGGTGCATAGGCTTCAGCAATTTCGGCAACAACCTTCACACTCGAAAAATTAACTACGCGAACTGCCGGCTGACCGGGTGATGCAAGTTGACCCACTTTCAGGTTCACTTCTTCAACACTACCATTGATCGGCGATTTAATACGGGTCATTTCCAGCTGATCATTCAGGGTTGCCAATGCTTTTTCGAGATTCTCCTTTGTATTTTTAGATGTAAGGTACTGAACCTCACTCCCGATTTGCTGATCCCAGAGCGCTTTTTGCTTTGCAAACATATTGGATGCGAAATCGCACTGCTGTTTGGTGCTTGCAATTTGCTGCATCATTACGGCATTATCAATCTGAGCAAGTACCTGTCCTTTACGCACCGGGTCGCCTTCTTTAACAAACACGGCTGTAATGGAGCCGGCCATCTGGGCTGAAATGGCGATATTATCTTCACCGTCAACTTTGCCCTGTACTTCCAGATAATGATTGAATTCGGCAGGTTTAGCTTCTGTAATGGAAACGGCTGTCGTTTTACTCACTTTCGTTGTATCATTGACCTGCAATTCAGTTTCGAGGGCTTTTATCTTTACTGATAATTCATCGTGTTGCTTTTTTAGACCAGCAAGTTCGGTTTTTTTATCGGCAGGCTTGTTGCAGGCAACTGCTGCTATTACAAGCATCAGGAAAATTACGGATTTGTTCATGGTTTTCATTGTATATGTGTTTTTGTTTTTTTGATTACAGGTTGTTATTTAATTTGTCGAGTTTATTTTTTGCCGAAATGAGCGAAAAGATTGAACTGTACAAACTGCTCTGTGCATTCAGGTACTGAGCCAGGTTGTCGCTTATATCTTTACTGCTTGCCAACCCTTCGTTGAATCGGATAAGTGTTTTATCATATATGCGTTTGGTGAGTTCGATATTTCGCTTGTCGTTTACATATTTCTCATATGCTGTGGAAATATTATTACGCGCATTCATGTTCTCCAGCTGTAGCCCGTTGGTGGCATTATTACGGATGTTGATAACCTGCTGAAGTTCCAGCTCACGTTGCTGTACCTTTACATTCCGCATGCCGCTTGAGAATATCGGGATATTCATCGATATCTGGAAAACATCTTTGGGATTAAAGTCAAATTCGGGTTTCTTCATTTTTTCCGAATGACGGTATACTGCAGCCAGGTTTGGCAGGAAAGTACTCTGTTCCCTTCTAAGGTTCAGCCTGCTGATAGCCTCTGAATTAGCCAGAATCTGGTAATCAAGATTGTTGTTGATATTAAACTGCGATGCAACTATGGTTTCAAGGTTGATATTATCGGCTATGCTCTCCAACTGATCGGTGAGAATGATATTTTCGTCAAATGGCATCCCGAGCTGAAATTTCATGACATCCAAGGTATAATCAAGCTGCCGTCTCAATGAATTCACCCCATTGGCGAGGGAGAGGCTTGCAAATTCGAGCTGATCAACATCTGTATTCTCGAGTAAACCCTGCTTATACATTTGCTGCATGTCCGAAAGTGTCTTCTTTGTATTGTCGAGCGATTTTTTCATAACCTCAAGGTTTCGCTCGAGCAGCAATGCCGTAGTATACATATTGGCAACGAACTCTTTAAGCTCGATTTCGGTTTTTGCCTTTTTTTGCTCTGACATCAGGTAAAAAATCTTTGTCGCCTGAAGGCCAACAATATACTCACCGCTGAAAATCAGCTGCGAAACAGTAATATCGAGTGTGGTATTGTTTTTTACGCCTAACTGTATAGGTGGCATAGCCTGGTATCCGAGGTACACACTATTCCCGATATCTTCCGACATAACAGGAGTGCCATCGGGTAGATCGCTTTTAAGGATAGTTATTCCCCCAAGACTCATCTCAGGTACTTTAAACAGATGCTGGTAATTGGCCTGGGCGTTAACCTGCGGCATGCCCATTGCCTTTGTTTCCCAGATCTTCTTTCTTGCTATCTCCATATCGAGAACAGCATTCCGGGAACCGGCATTATTTTTAATTGCATAATCCTGGGCCTGCTTCAGGCTGAGGGATGTAGTCGCGGCCTGATTATTCTGTGCTGAAGCAGAAAACTGCACGGTACAGGCAAGTAATGCGGTGAACAGTGTGATGATGGGTAATTTCATGGATCAGATATTGATATTTAAAATATTAGTTTGTTTTTCGTAATAGGCAAGCCCCTCAGCATTTGCAATGCCTCGGATATGGTTATCGAACATTACCTGGAAAACTTTTTCGAACGAAAAGCTAACCGATGATAAAAATTCGGGGTCGTGAACATCAACCAGTTTCTGGATATAAAGCCTTGCAACCAGATCGATGTCAAGATCGTTTCGGTAGATGCCTTCCTCAATTCCCTGCGCAAAGTTTTGTTTTACCTGTTTAAAAACATGATCGCGTTTTTTAATGATAAACTCGCGGTAAATGACCGGGTAGTACTTCTGCAGATCGAAGGCGTTGGAAGGATTTAAATCCTTCATCTGATTGCTTACATTATGGCTGACAGCCAAAAGAATGTCAATAGCGTTCATTTTTTCAGTATCGCCACTGATACATACTGTACTTTCTCTTTGTAACATGGTGTTGAGAACCATTTCGACAAGTTCCGTTTTATTTGCTACATACTGGTAAATCGTTTTTTTCGACATCCCAAGTTCCTTCGCAATATCGTCCATGGATACACTTCGGATTCCGAATTTTTTAAACAGCAGTAGGCTTTCAGATATTATACGGTCAATTTTTTCGTCCATAATTTTCGGTTTAAACGTTGCAAAAATAAAACATTTAAACACACCGGAAACATTTTATATAATATTTGTTTCCATTGTTTCTATGTGTATAAACGGATCGGGTTGCTTTTTGTTCTGCGAAATTCAAAACAAATTTTCCGGCCGGCAAATAAAAAGCGGCGAATGGCGGAATATTATGGGTGAATGGCAATAACTAGGCGAACAGCTGGATGATAATGCTGTCGCGGGTTAACCTCGGAATGGGGCCAGGAAAAATCAGTCTAAAATATTTTCTTTTTACGGAATGAAGCAGAAATTGTCAATAACGCAGAAACTGCTGCAACCAACATAAAAATCCGGCCGATGTAGTCACCGTATTTTACATAGAAGGTGATCTTGTCATTTGAATTAATTTTCTCACGGATAGTAGCAGGCACCCAATAAGCTGTACGCTGGGAGATATCACCTCGCTGATTGATAAAGCAGGAAATACCGGTATTGGCTGAGCGGGCAATACTCCGCCTGGTTTCGACAGCCCGCAATACCGAAAACAACATGTGTTGCCGGTGTCCGGGAGTGTTGCCCCACCAGCCGTCATTCGTTATCACAAAAATACAGTTGGCCCCGTTGATAATAAACCTGTTCAAAAACTCACCATATACTGACTCATAACATATTACAGGTGCTATCTTCAGGTTTTCACTGATAATAAATGGGGTCTGGTCAGGATTTACACCCAGGCTGCCTGTGGTTCCACCTAAATCAATTGCAAATTTTTTCAAGAAAGGAAACAGGTTCAGGTAAGGCATGAGTTCGACACCAGGTGTCAGCTTCGACTTGTGATATTTCTGCAAAGTGCTGTCGTGGGCAATAAAAAGAGCTGTATTATAGGAATCATAGTACCGGTCGGCATCGCTGAATTTCCTGGCACTGAGGCTTAACGCCTCACCCGGTTCAAAAATTTTACGCGACGAAATCCCGCTTATTATATTCATGTTTTTATACCGGCTGTTGAATTTCCGCATGCGGGCCACACTTGGTGAATGTTCGATCTGATCTTCGAAAACATATTCCTGTACAGCACTTTCAGGAAACACGGCAAAATCAGTCATGCTGTCCGATTTAGCAGCAGCCTGGCTTAACATACGGTCGGTAATCAGAACAGGATCCACTTCATATTGCTCGTTGTACGGATCAATATTGGGCTGTACAACAACCACATCCACCGGACTTATTTTCTCGGTATAGTGATTATACATAAACACTGAAATCAGGATAGGTGCAATAATCAGCACAATAGTTGAAGCCATGCGGATTCCTATTTTACGGCTGCAGATTTTCAGTATGATACGATCGCGGACAAAAAAGAAAAGCAAAATATTTACCAGCAGAATCCAGAGCGAGCCTCCGAAAATGCCTGTGTATTCGTACCATTGTATCCATTTAGGGTAAGCAGCAAATCCATTCCCCAGGTTTAGCCAGGGGAAATTGAGGTCCCATCTCAGGTGGATAAATTCTGCTGTGAGCATATATCCTAATAATGCCAGGTATGATAGCGATGCCGAAAGACGGCGATGCGTTACGTGAAAAAGGAACAATGCTCCTCCTATTAATGATGTATTCACCATTACGGTCGCTATAATACCGACAGGAGTTGAAATATAAACCCACCAGGTGGTAAGCAAAACCCAGGATGAAACAGAAAGTGCTATATAAGGCAGCATCCCTGAAGAATGGTTGGTTTCACGGTTTTTCCATTGTTCGTATTCCACTACCAGAAGCGGAACAAAACCAACAAAAAGCAAAAATGGAAAACCTCGCTCAGGCCAACCTGCACTGAGTAACAGTCCGGAAAGTAATGAAAGTAGAATTTTATATTTGCGTTTCATCCGATGGAATAATATCCGCAAAGATAATGAAATGAATGTTAGCAATATTTTTTCGTCAGAGCCGTGAAACCTGACTGATTATCTGAATACAGCTTATTCAACACTGCATACATACCATTGAATCAACCGGGATAAATTGCGTTAAGGGAAGTCCCGTTCAAGGCATAAAGAAAGTGGCTGCCATTATGGCAACCACCTGCACATCAACATAAACAAGTCTTAATAGTATTATGACAGGCCGATAGTTTCACCTTCTGAACTCGACCAATTGTAGTTGTACAATCCGTCAAGCAGTCGTTTCTGCTTTTCTTCCGGTGAGAGTATATTGTATTTCTGTTTCTCCGCCTCTATTTTTTCCTGTTTCTCCTCCTCCACACGATGAATCTCATCCAGGTATGTATCTTCCATCCTTTTTTTGAGGTAATCGTGAGCAACAGAAGGAAAAAGTTCAAGCAGCAATTCTTCTTTCTCATTCAGGGCAAGTTTCACGCCGCCGTATTCTTCAAAAACAGGATTTTCCTGCTTTTTGTAGAACCTGGTATCGTATGGCATTTCAACTTTCACACCAGCCAGTTTGAACCTGAACTCAGGATCAACAGGTACAGGCGTGCGCCCGTAAACACCTTTCACCAGGTTAACAAACTGAATTGATTTTGTTGTGTATAAAGGAACTCCGTTCGATTCATCAAGAGCGCAGTTAACTGCCTGAACCCCGACAATCTGGCTGGTAGGAGTTACGAGCGGAGGGCAGCCTGAAGCCAGCCGCACCAGCGGAATGAGTTCAAGGGCACGTGGCAGAAGCTTTTCGAGTTTGAGTGCTTTAAGTTGTGCCAGCATATTGGAATACATACCACCTGGTATTTCGGCTTCACATATTTTAGCATCCGGATCAGGAAATCCGAACCAGTTTTCGATACGGTGGCATACTTCGAGTAAATCATCTTCTTTATCCGCCTTGGCATATGCTATAGCCATTTCCATCATCTGATCGATATCGCGGGGCAGCGTATCGGTAAGGATATTAAATTCGCGGGGAGCTTTATAACTGTCAAGTTCTTTCAATTCCTGCCGGATGGCTCGCAATTCGCGGTCCAGTTCGACGACGGCATTAATATTTACACCGGTTTCGATATTCATCCGGTGACAGAAAAGCTGAATAATTTCGAAAGCAGGAGCGGCCGTACCACCTGCGAAACTCATCAGCGAAGTATCAATGATATCAACACCATTTACAATAGCCATAAGTGTTGATGCAAGCCCGTATCCTGGTGTACAATGGGTATGGAAATCGACAGGAACTGAAACATTCTGCTTGATCATGCGCACCAGCATGCCAGCCCGTAAAGGTGTGATAAGGCCTGCCATATCTTTAATGGTAATGATATCGGCACCCATTTCCTGAAGTTCAATGGCTTTTCGCAGGAAATAATCCTTTGTGAATATTTTGGAAGGCAAAACTTTTGCATGAAAAAGAGCTTTCACTTTTTCGCGTGTGCTATATTTCGGATCGACGGTGTAAACAAGAGTACAATCGGCTATCCCCCCGTTTTCTTTAACATACTTTACGGTTGAACGGATGTTATCCAGATCATTCAAAGCGTCGAATATCCGCATGATTGAAATACCTGACTTTATAGCATTCCGGTTAAATCCGCTGATAACGTCATCAGGATATGGACTGTAACCGAAGAGGTTACGGCCACGCGACAATGCAGTTAGTAGTGTTGTATTGCCCAGTGCATTATGAATGCTTTCGAGCCTGTGCCAGGGATTTTCATTCAGGTAACGCATAACAGAATCGGGGACTGCCCCACCCCACACCTCCATGGCATAGAATCCTGCTTCTTTAAATCCGGGCAGGGTGCGTTCAACCTGCTTTTGGGTCATTCGGGTGGCAAAGAGTGATTGTTGTCCGTCGCGGAGTGTAACATCGCGTATCAGAAGCTGCTTTTTCATATAACCGGGACCCTTTTTCCTACACCAATTGCCCGTTAACTGATGTATTTATCAAATAAACAATACGTTATATAATTTTGTGTTAATCAATTAACAGTAAGCATTGTTATTTGATTAACAATACAAAAATACAAATTAAGGCATACGGTCATGAAAATTATAAAAATAAATATTCTATGAAAGTATTGAAGAAAAAGTAATCTTTTCATCCTACTGAAGATTGATTTTAAGTACTTTCGCCGCTGAATGTTAACCTTTAATACAATGTGCCATGTTAAAACGTATTATTCCATTTATGTTGGTCCTGGTTTTATTTGCTGCTGGAACAAGCAGCTGTAAGCATAAGACAGGTAATACTATGAGTGAGATGCAAAAAAATGTAAATGAGTATGCCATTGTCAAGCTGACCACCGACATGAGTAAACTTACCGAGAAGGAAAAGCAGATGATTCCTATCTTTCTGGAAGTAGCTCAGATTATGGATGATATTTTCTGGGAAGAGACCTGGGGAAATAAAAATACCTTGCTGGATAGTATCAGCGATCCGGATGCAAAACAGTTTGCTGTAATAAATTATGGTCCGTGGGACAGGCTGGGCGGAAACAAGCCTTTTATTGCAGGCATAGGCGAGAAGCCCAAAGGGGCTCATTTTTATCCGGCCGATATGACAAAGGAAGAGTTCGAAAAATGGGACGAACCCACTAAATCAAGCCAATATACCATTATTGCCCGCACCGATTTAAAAACGATGAAGAGTGTGTGGTACCACGATGCTTTTGCCGATAAGGTTATTAAAGCTGCTGACTTGCTGCTGAAAGCAGCGGAACTGGCTGAAGATGCCGGACTGAAGAAGTACCTTATACTTCGGGCGAAAGCATTTCGCACTGACGATTATTTCGAAAGCGATATGGCCTGGATGGATATGAAGACCAATACTCTTGATCTGGTTGCAGGACCTATTGAGAACTATGAGGATGAGTTGTTCGGATATAAAGCAGCTCACGAAGCTGCTGTATTGGTTAAAGACAAGGAATGGAGTGCCCGGCTTGCCAAATATGCCACTATGTTGCCAGCACTTCAGAAGGAACTGCCTTGTGATCCGAAGTATAAACAAGAAGTCCCCGGCACCGATTCGGACCTGAATGCCTATGATATTCTGTATTATGCCGGCAATTCGAACAGCGGTGGAAAAACCATTGCTATTAACCTGCCGAACGACGAAAAAGTGCAGTTAGCCAAAGGCAGCAGACGGCTTCAGTTGAAAAATGCCATGCAGGCCAAATTCGATAAGATACTTTTACCTATTTCGCAGGTCCTGATAGAGCCGGCACAGCGTAAAAACATCAAATTTGATGCATTCTTCGGCAATGTTATGTTTCACGAGGTTTCGCACGGACTGGGAATTAAAAATACGATAACAGGCAAAGGCGTGATACGCACAGCCCTGAAAGAACAATATTCAGGCTGGGAAGAAGCCAAAGCCGACATATTGGGATTATGGATGGTAAGCTGGCTGATCGACAAAAAAGAACTTACCGGAATAACGGTCGAAGATGCGTATGTTACCTATATGGCCGGCCTGATCCGTTCGGTCAGGTTTGGTGCTGCCGAAGCCCATGGTAAAGCCAATATGATGTGTTTCAATTTCTTTGAAGATAAACATGCTTTTTCGCGCAACGCAGATGGTACTTTTAAGGTTGATATCGAAAAAACCCGGCAGGCAATCAAAGACTGGAGTGCATTTATCCTGAGCGTTGAAGGAGAAGGTGATTACGAAAAAGCTGTAAATTATATGAAGGAAAACGGCAAAGTCAGACCTGACCTGCAGGCTGGCCTCGACCTGTTGAAAACAGCAAATATCCCAAAAGATGTAATATTCGAACAAGGCAAAGCAGCTTTGGGGCTGTAATTCCAATACATGCATCTTCAATGCCTTGCTGCTGTTGAAGATCAGAACAAGGCTTAGCAGGAAGATACTGGTAGGCCTTGTTCTTTTACACAAAAGCAGATCTGACTACCTGTTTCAGGCAGGAACCTTTAAATTGCTTCCTTGCGCATTTATACAGAATTTTTTTGCCAACTTACAGGATAAATCTGTCAACTTGCAGAGGATTAGTATACAGACCCCTGGCCGGATGAAAATTTTACAACTTAAGAATTATCTTTGTGCTTAAATTAATCACGTTAAAATAAAAATAATGAAAAAAATCGTACTTGCATTATGTTTGCTTACAGCGGTTTTCGCTAAAGCAGCCAATACTCCTGACGAAGGCATGTGGCTTCCCATGTTTGTTGACAGGTTAAATTATGTTGATATGCAGAAAATGGGTCTTCACCTTACTGCAGAAGAACTATACAGCATAAACCATTCAAGTCTGAAAGACGCAATTGTAAGTCTGGGTGGAGGATTCTGCACCGCTGAAGTGGTTTCGCCCGAAGGATTGCTATTTACCAACCACCATTGCGGGTACGATGTTGTTCAGACTCATAGTTCGGTGGAACACGATTATCTGACCGATGGTTTTTGGGCCATGAGTAAAGCCGAAGAGCTGCCAAACGAAGGATTGTTCGTTTCCTTCCTGGTTCGCATGGATGATATGACATCGGAAGTACTTGGCGCTGTAACAGCCGACATGGACGAAACTGCACGCGCATCAGCTATCAGCAAGAAAATTTCCCAGTTGGAAAAAGATGCTTCGGAAAACGAAAAATACACGGTTAACATAAAGAGTTTTTTCAATGGAAATGAATATTATATGTTCGTTTACCAGGAATATAAAGATATCCGCCTGGTAGGTGCCCCTCCTTCGTCGATCGGCAAATTCGGTGGTGATACCGACAACTGGATGTGGCCACGTCATACCGGCGACTTCAGCATTTTCCGCATTTATACCGCACCCGATGGTTCCCCGGCTGTGTATTCGAAGGACAATGTTCCTCTGGTTTCAAAAAAATTCCTTCCGATTTCGGTGAAGGGGTATAAGAAAAATGATTTTGCAATGATTTGGGGATACCCAGGAACAACCGACAGGTATCGCAGTTCATGGGCTGTTGATGCAACTCTCAACGAAATTGATCCTGCCTTCGTGAAGGTAATGGGCGTTGTACTCGAAAATCAGAAAAAAGGCATGGATGCCGATAATGCCGTTCGTATTCAATATGCCAGCACCTATGCCAGCTGGGCAAATACCTGGAAAAACAAACTCGGAGAAGCCCGCGACCTGAAGCGCCTGAATGTTATTCAAAAGAAACAGGAACTGGAAGCACGGCTTCAACAATGGATTAACGCTGACGAAAAACGCAAGGCCACCTATGGCGACGTGTTAGGAACTTATGCTGATATCTACAAACAGTACAAAGATCTTAACCTTTATCAACAACTCTACTACACCCAACTTTGTATACGCGGGTCACAGGCATTTTCATTTCCCGGACAGGCAACTGCAATTGAAACTATCCTTAAAACAGGTGCAAAAGGGGATGAACTGAAAAAACAGATGGAAAAATTCAATGCTTCCTCGAAAGAGCATTTTAAAGATTATAACAATGCCATTGAGCAGGACGTGCTGGCTGCATTGCTAAACCTGTTCCACAGCACTATACCTGCTGCACAGCAGCCTGCCATTTTCCAGTTTATTGAGAAAAAGTATAAAGGCGACATCAATAAGTACGTTGCTGATATGTTTAAAAATTCGATTTTCTTTACTGAAGCCAGTTTCAACGAATTCCTGGCTAAACCCAACCTGAAGAAACTTCAGAAGGACCCTGCCGTTCAGGCCTATAATTCATTTATGGATTCCTTCAAAGTACTTCAGGATGCCAGCAAACAACTTGCTTCCAGAAATAAAAAGGCCCAGCGTCTTTTCGTTGCTGCTCTCCGCGAGATGGACCCTGCCAAAAGCTTCTATCCCGATGCTAACAGCACCATGCGTTTAACATATGGCAAAGTGCTCGATTATTATCCTGCCGATGCTGTTCATTATAACTATTACACTACTCTCGACGGTGTAATGATGAAAGAAGACCCAACGAACGAGGAGTTTGTTGTTCCTGCCAAACTGAAGGAACTGTACAACAAAAAAGAATACGGCAAGTATGGAGAAGATGGCAAGTTGTATACCTGTTTCCTAACTGATAATGATATTACCGGCGGCAATTCAGGAAGCCCTGTCATTAACGGCGACGGACAACTTATCGGCATCGCATTCGACGGAAACTGGGAAGCTATGAGTGGCAATATCCTTTTCGAGCCTGAACTGCAGCGTACCATTAACGTGGATATTCGCTATGTGCTTTTTGTAATTGAAAAGTATGCCGGTGCCACTAACCTGATTAATGAACTGCAGATCGTACAATAATCTGTTCAATAAATTTCATTACTGAAAAAGGGCCCTGATGAAGGGCTCTTTTTTTATGTCTTCCTGAATATATTGTACTGAATGGCAGGTTATCCCGTCCTTCAATATCTTGTCTGGGTTTACAGAGAAACCTTTCAGAAACCTGTACAGGAACTTTACCCCAAATTATCGACAAAATCGGGAAATATCATACAATGTTTACCAGTCAGAAAACGCAGCAAGATTGTATTTTGAAAAATTAATTTTCAGTCGTTACATCTGCTATCTTTGTAACGTAAATTAAATCTGGTTTTATCCTATTCATGGAAGATCAAAAAAACAATCCTTTACACGGCGTAAGCCTTGAAACCATTTTAAACCGTCTGGTTGATCATTTTGGGTGGCATATACTTGGTAAGCTTATCCAGATAAATTGCTTTATTGAAAACCCAAGCATACAGTCGAGTCTCAAATTTCTGCGTAAAACGCCATGGGCCCGGAAGAAAGTGGAAGATCTGTATCTGGAGATTCATACACTGCCGGATAGTTTAAAAGCAAAAACTCTGTAATTACTGGTGTTGCAGGGCAGTTTCCGGTTTCCAATATCGAATGAGATACAATCCAGGGGCAATTCAAACAGTCAGTATCAGGTGATATTATTGGCCTGAAGCGCAATAGAACCCGCTCAAAAGAGTTTATCACAGCGAATTTATTGTTCCTTAAGAAATATAGGGACAAAAAAATCCCTTATCGGAAACCGATAAGGGATTTTTAAATTTTCTTTAAATCAGAAACACTTGTTACTGAGCAATCAGTTTAGCATTTTCAATAATTACATCATAAAAATAACCTGCTCCAAAATCCTTTTTCAGGGTAACAGTACCTTCGAAGGTAACCACATCACCCACTTTGGCAACATCGTCTGTAGTGATAGTAAGATCGAATGAACCGTTGTTATTGGTTCCGTCCTGAATATGCACCCAGTTCATTTTCATAATATCGGCACTGTATTTTACAACTTCGCCTTTAATGATAACTGTTTTTCCTGCAAATGAATCTTTTTTGGCGAAAAGCTCAGCAATAGAAATACCTCCTTTTGCCGGATCCACTTTGATGCCTTCTTTTGCAACAGCTGCTTGTTTGCCTTTCAGTGAATCGGCCAGTGTGATTTTATCAGCTGTAATAGGCTGATCGCTGAATTTGTCGACAAAAAGGATGGAAGGAAATGTCCGTTTTAATTCTTTACTTACAAAGTCGTTCATTTCGATGCCAGGGATGTAATAATAAGATTTACCCGTTTCTACTTCTCTTTTTGCAATAGCCACCCAGTTTTCCTTATCCTCTTCCGAGATCCGGATGTAGGTATAATTGCTGGTCTGAATAACTTCTTCCGCAGTTACTTTATGCACATTAGGAGCCAGGTTTTCATCTGCTGCACTCTTTGATTTACAGGATGCTGCTAAAAGGATAATTCCGGCCAACAGAATAAATAAATTTAATTTCATTTTCATGATATCGATTTCTTTAACGTGGTTAAACTGTATATTAATTTAGGGTGCAAAAGTATTCATATTTGTGCATATTTTCATATTTCTTTCAAAACAAATGGTTCTGATTTTAAAAATTGAAGATAACATACAAAACAACCACTTCAGCCCCAGAAAGAAGCAATCCGGAAATGGGTTCATTATCGGGTTGCCGGTTAAAACAACATTTAACCAGATACCCGCTACCTGAACTATTTCGAGTACATATCGATGACTTCAGAGATCGCTCTGGTGCAGGCCGGACAAAAAGCCTGCCTGTTACGGGTAAACATAATGCAATCGAGAGCTGAGCGGTATATACCAAACTGAAAGTAGTTTCCCCCTTCAAAAGCACCAGCATCCTCTTTGTATTTGTTGCTGTCGAACATTTCGAGGGATATCTTTTTTTCGCGCTCAAATAAATTCTCCATTTCTGTTTCCGGAACATTAGCTGCCCTTAAAGCCCGTCTTTCTTTCTGAATGCCATAGCTGAAGTTATCGAATTCAGTTTTACCCCATGGAGTTGGTATAGGTGTTCCAGGTTTAACCAGGTCCTTCCATTTCAATCCGGCAGGATCCAGAAGCGCAGTAACATTAGGTTCCCAGGGCTCCACTGTAATTGCAATAGACTGGTAAGCAACATCAGAAGTGTAGTATTCATCGGCCAGTGCTGCAAAGCTATGACCGAATTCGTGTACAAAAATATAGCGTGAAAATTTATTGTCGGCAGCAACTGTTGAATACAGGTTAAAAATTCCTCCACCCCCATAAGTCCGTTCATTGATAAGGATAAACATATAATCGTAAGGAACTGAGGCTGCAACATCGCGAATGCTGCGGTTGTCGTACGAGAGGGCATAGCGTTCGGAATCGAATGCGCCATATGAAAGCGACAGCGGAGTACGGCTGAAAACGCCGGGATGCGGTTTATTTACGCCGCTGCCGGCAGAAGGTGTTTCGACTGCCCTTACATTAAAATCAGCTTTACGCGATTTAAAAGGTTCAACTGTAAATAATTCATCTGTCAGGGCCGCTACATCCTTATGAAATTTAGGCATTTCAGCTGCGGTATAGCCATCGCCCAATATCACAATGTCAACATGCTTGTCAGAATTCCCATTCACGATATAAGGGAATGTTTTATACGGGCTTGATAATACAGAAGGATTAACAATTCTTGATGTAGGATCAATAACAGTGCTCCAGATTGCCACAAAATTATTTTTTGCATCGCGCTTTTCTATGGTCAGTTTAACCGGCAATTTAGGCCAGGGAAACCTCAGCGACTCATGAAAAGTACCCCAGTCAGGATCACCGATACTCTGCCATTCGCCGAAAATACTGGCAAAGCCTCTGCTGTAAAGCAACGAATTTGTTAATGTGTCGGTGATCTTAACAAAATACAATCCACGGTTTAATCTGTCAAGCAACACAGTTTTACTACCTGCCCATACACCATCGTTCAGAATGCGATCGAGAGAAAAATGTTCTTCGGTGGCAGTCCCGGTATGGAAATAATCCACACGCATGGTTTCGCCGGTGAAATACTTTGTGTAATCATCATTTTGCTGAGCACGCAACAGAAAGCTCATTCCCAGCGCCAGAAACAGGATTGAAATTTTTTTCATTTCAGTATGATTTTATGAATTGTACATTTACCCGATATTATTCAAAAGCATTCGATTAGTGCTTTTATTCTATTTCTATATTATATTTTTCCAATAGTCCGATTACGCCCAAACGGGAGAAACGGGCTTTTTTTATTCGGTTGAGTTCAGGGTCGAAAGTATAGTTGAAGGCTGAACAAAAATTCGCTTTCTCGAGGTTTGTATTGTAAAACACAGCCCGGTTCAGATCACACTCATCGAATAATGAGCCGGTAAGGTCAGCTTCCGTAAAATCGGTTTCCTGCAAATTGCAATGTATAAACTTTGTTTTTTTGAGCTTCAACCTGTAATAGACCGACAGTTTCAGGACGCAGTTTTCGAAACTCATTGATAGCAGGAAACTGTTGCATTCGTGAAACTGCACCCCCAGCAATTTGCAGTTTACAAACCTGATGTCGTTCAGGGTAGTGTGCTTCAGGCTTGCCAGGCTGAAATCGCATCCGTCGAACGTACATTCTCTGAAGACGATATTGGATAAATCGGATTTATGGAAATTGCAGTTTTTAAAAGTACAGTTTTCGTATTCATCCCTGCCAAGGAGATTTACCGTGTAATCAATCCGTTCAAAAGTTTTGTTGTCAGTCAATTTGATGGTTTTTAAAATACAATCGGTTATAAAGTAATGCAACCGTGTAAGGTTGTTGTCACAGATTTACAACGGGAATAATTAGTATTCAATTTCAGCTGCTATAAGATGAAAAATGAAAGGAGTTTGTAAAGGTAAAAGTTAAAGGAATAAAAAAAAGTCCTTTGAAATTTAAATGCAGTTGCATCTCAATTTTTCGAGGACTTTTTCTCAGGAGTTCAGCTAGCCGGCATATTCATGCAACAGAAAGCTTAGCTTTTTAAATACTGATACGTTTATCAGGTATCTAAAAAGGAATTATTTTTTCATCAGCATCAACGATTGATGGTTTCTTTCGCCATAAAGGAGTGTATACATTCCGGCCGACAAATCGGAGATAGTAAGGCTTGTGCTTTCCAGTTTAAATGTACCCGAAAGTACAGGTCTTCCAAGTTTGTCAACAAGGGTATATGAAGTGCCCAGAAGACTTGCATTTACCTGAATCGTAACAAAATCGGCAGCAGGATTCGGATACACTTTTATACCATCAGCAGCATCCGGATTATTCAAACCCACTGTTAAAACGCTGATGCATAAGGAAGTATCCGCACAATTATTCTGAGTAACAATTACGGCATAAATTCCATTTATAGCAGGAGTAAAACTCTGGCTAACCGCACCGACGATGGTTGATTGAGTTGTGCAGTTCATCCATTGATAAGCATCTCCTGTTGCCGATGCAGTAAGTGTAACTCCAATCTGGGTTACGCCAACATCAACTGTATTAATAGCAACAGTTACATCTAATCTCTGAACACTTTCGCAGGCTGATACTGTTTGTGAAGCATAATAATGTGCTCCGTTTGTCAATGCGGTTGTAGTGGTAAGTGGTGATCCTCCTGTTGGAGAAGCATACCACAAAATACCGGATCCTGTAGCTGATAAGCCGGCCACTGTAGCAGCAATGCAAAATTGCTGTGATGAAGATCCCGAGGGTGCCGGAGTTGATAAAACATTAACTGTAATTTCGAACCTGGTAAGACTCTCACATCCTGAAACTGTTTGTGAAGCGTAGTAATGTGTTCCGTTTGTCAGCACGGTTGATGCAGGCAAAACAGAGCCTCCTGTAGGAGCACTATACCAGAGGATATCGGTTCCAACAGCAGTTAAATCGCCAACGGTAGCACCATCACAATAATTCTGAAAAACAGCACCTGTAGGAGGTGATGGAGGCGTAGTGATGGTAACGGTTACATCAAGCCTGGCAGGACTTTCGCATCCTGTTGCCGTTTGCGAAGCATAGTAATGTGTTCCATTTACCAATGCGGTTGCAGGAGCTAAAGGTGTTCCACCCGTAGCAGTTGCATACCATTGAATACCGGTGCCAAAAGCAATAAGTTCCGCTACAGTACCCTGTGAACAGAAATTTTGAATTGGCGTTCCTGCAGGGGCTGCAATTTCAATTATAGTAACAGTTACATCCAACCTTAATGAACTCTCAATTCCCAGAATGGTCTGAGAAGCATAATAATGGTTGTTATTTATCAATAAGGTAGTCGGTGGTAAAGCCGTTCCACCATTTGGAGTAGGATACCATTTAATATCCAGGCCGGTTGCTGTCAAATTGGCAACCGTTGCTCCATAGCAAAAGGTCTGCGATGCTGCGCCTGTTGGTGCAGGTGTTGTGGATGCACTCTGACCTGAGAGGGTAACCAGCAGTGAATCCGACATGGTAATATCCTGCACCGAAGTAGCTTTTGCCCAAACTGTGCCATCAACCTGTGCCGATAATAAACCAGTGGAATTGATGCTGGCACTTCCCGTACCGGCTATAACACTCCAGGTAACATTCTGACTGGCGGTGGATGGATACACAGTGGAAACCATCTGCAAGGAACCCTGATTCACTGTTATGATAGCAGGTACACTTCCAAGAGTAGCAACATCAATACCTACAAGTCCGCCTACTGAAACACCTTGTCCGTAGCCCATATATGCGCCTGTCCTGTTTTCGGTCCAGACTCCCGCACATTTATTGGGTCCGTTAGCAGCAAAACCGAAACGCATTTTAGAAACGCCCGGGCCTGTTGTTGTCGAGCTGATCTCGACGCTGTTTCCCGGCCATACAAAACCGCCGTTGGCATCGAGGCGGGTAGCTTTTATTTTGTCGACGGCGTTGTGAGTCATAAACATAGGTGTATCATTAACCAATGCAATGGCTCCATCCTCTGTATCCTTGTTTGTTGAAACGGCATACACTGCTTTAGCCTGATCTGTAAATTGCCTGGCACCTGTGGTTTTCAGATATTTCTGAACATAAACGCCATAAATAACCTGGTTGGGATCACTGAATGTACATATTGCCCATACATAAGCCGATCCGGGTGTAAGATTTATATTGGTAGTTCCCTGGTAATAATCGCTGGATCCGACACTTGTATTAAAATTAGTTCCATTCATGCCATATGGGATGGTTCCATCGGCATTTATGCGCTGCAGAAATGAATTGAAGCGGAATCCTACACTGGCGTAATATCCGAAATAGGTTACATCACCCTCAGCAACAATGGAATAATACCTTGCTCCGCTGGAAGTCTGATTGCATATCTGAACAGGAGCATATTGTGCAGTACCTGCATTATTAAAACGCTGTGCGTAGAGGGTTGTGGAAATACCTACACCCCTTTTTTGAAATACCATTGTGAAAGACCCGTTGGTATTGGCAACCAACTGTCCACGGGTAGTAAGACTGGCTCCAACCGTAACAGCAACAGGGGTCGTCCAGGCAGCAGTACCAGTGGTAGTTATTTTCTGAATATTTAATGTATTGCTGGGATCTGCACTCCACACTACTGCAACTTCTCCATTCGACAAAGCTGTAGGATAAGGAGCCAGCCCGTTACCGATTACAATACCGTCAGCTCCCCACATTTGGGTTCCGGCCTGAGATATTTTATAAACCACCGTGGCATAGGAGGAACTGCTGATCCGCATATCCTGGAAGGCAATGATAAGGTTATTGGACTGATCGATACAAACATTAAATACAAAAGTAGCTGAGCCTGAAACATGGTTGCTGACCAGCATCCCATCGGGTCCAAGCAGTTTGTACCCATCAGCATCAAAAAGCTGGGCGCGCATATCATAATTCCCGGAATTTTCGTGGTAAAATGCTACCCATGTTTTCCCGTCAGTTGTCGCAACCGACTGCATATCTGCCACTGGAAAGCCTGAAATTTCTTCATTAACAGAGGTATTGGTGTTCCATTGCGCCTTCAGTACTACAGGTGAAAAAATAACCATACATAATAATGCCATCAGCCTGATACCATTGATGAGGCTGGTTTGAACCGATTTATTCTTACTGAAATTCACAAATGGATTTGTTTCAGAAACCTGTTCAGGGTAAATGTTTGTTTTCATTTAATCGGGTATTAAGATTGGTTGTTTAAATTAATTGAATGAAATAAATGTTTTTTTATGTGAAATCCGAATGTTGAACGTATGTCAAAAGGAATTGACATGAAAAAACGAAATCCTGCTGTTCACCAAAGAAAAAGATCGAATTGCACAAAATTTAAACTGGAATTATTCAGTCAGGGATAGCAAAACTACAAAATATAATGTTTCAATTTCAATTTGCCAATGAGCAAACAAAAGGAAAGATAAAATTCAGCCTTATACCAATAATCATTCAAGGCGCAGGTCCAAGGTGAAAAGCTTTGCCGGGAGTGACAGCCAGCCGGCCTTAATTCGTTCGGATGAGAGCCATACCGTATTATCATTATTCAGAACCATACCCTCTGTTTGTCCTGTATAGAGCGCGGAACCTAATCTAACTCTTCTCTTGTTCCCGCTAAAGTAGAAACAACCCTTGTAGCTCGAAAATTCCCAAATGAAGCATGTATAAAATTTACCCCATGTATTTTTATACCCTAAGAGTGCCATATTACCTTTTTCATTGATGGCAGCATCCGTAATAAGCCCGCCTGCCTCGAAACTTTCGACAAGCTTTGCCACATATGTGCCTGTATCAGAAGGTAATATATAATGCTTTGTTTGCTGATCCGACCAGTCCTTGGTAAATAAGTGAATTGAATCGTTCTGAATGAAAAATGCCTCACAGTCGAAAACGGTTTTACAAAAATCAGCCACAAACGATGTTTGATCCGGGTAACTGAAATAAATATATGTTGAATTTACAGTGTCGGCTTCCGGACTAAAAAGTTCGGCTTTTGGAATCTTTAGAATTCTGAGGTCTGACCTATTCCCTGAATTGTTACCAAAATCACCTATATAAACGTCCGAATCATCCTGTGTAAGGCTTTCCCAATCCGTATTTATAGCATTCCTTATCACAATAGTGTGCAAAATATTGCCAGTTGTTGTGTCGATCCGGTAGATGGCAGCGGGATTTCCGCCATCGTTTATAGTCCACAACTGACCCTTTTGCATTAACAGTCCGGATGTTTCATTCATAACTGTCGGCAGGACGGCAATCAAATGTGGCCTGCGATGGATTGAAGGTAAAATTCCAGTATCCTGACCTTTCAGAATTGACAATCCGGGATCGCCGTTCTTATTTTTATTGATTTCACTATTTTGCGAATAGCCGAAGCCCGGGTATGAAAGCAGGAAAATGAATGATAGGATACGTAAATAATAAAGCATATGTTGGCATTAGCAGCTTAAAACAAGGGAAACAAAGTTCTGAATAATTCCTTCAATTATGGAGGAGGACATCGAAATATAAGAGTTTAGCTGACTGAATTTTATCTGATTTTAATCATTCCGATCGTCGAATCAAAAAAAAAGCTGTAATACTACCCTTCCTTAATTTTTACCTGAATTCGAGTACGGCAGGTTTACCGATTACGAAATCAGGAAATCCGAAATCAGTCGAACGGAAAGGATTTGCCTTGAAAACATTGTTTCCGTCGCCCGGAATAGAAGGATAGAAGGCAAAGGACAACTGAAAGTGTTTAATGACCAGGTAATCGTTACGGATCAGTACGCCCATTCCTAATTGCGGATACATCCGGCTGTTCCTGAATCCGGAATCCTGGTTACCCAGCATACCGAACGACAGATTCATATATGGTCCAAATCGGAAACCAAGCAAATTCCATGGTGCATACCCCTGGGTTTGAATAACCAACAGTAAACGGCGTGTACCTGATAAAACACCACTGTTAAATCCGTTCAGGCCGTAGCCGTCGTTTAGCGTAAGGCGGTCATAAGCGGGCCTGTTCATGCCGATTGTGAGTTCAGGCCGGGCAAATTGTCTGAATTTCCAGTTTCCGATAGTAATCAAACCCGAAAAGTAATTCAGTTTAGCTGAAAACATCCCTTCGGCAGTGTGTGATGCGTTAATAAATGTGCCGTATTCGAACTGGGTCCCAAAATACCCCAACCTGAAGAAATTTCCCCACGAATGCTGCACGCCCCAATACCAGCGCCCGCTATTTTTCATCTGGTAACCGCCTACTATTCCATAAGTTATACCAACTGGCACATCCTCGGGAGTTCCAAAGCGGAAGATGTAATATTGCTTCAGGTATTTCCGCGACGAAATGCCCAGTCCCGACATAATGAACCTCTCATTGGTATAATATTCGAGCATGCCTGGCTGTTCCATCGGTTTTTCAAGATACTTTAAAGTGTAAATCCGTCCCGACAGAATGAGCTTGGTAGTCCGGTCAAATTCCGACCTTCCTTTAAAAACCTGCCAGGCTGTTGCACCCCAGTAATCCTGAATATTATATTTTGATGTCAGAAACAATCGGGTTGTATCGTTTTTGTAAATCCAGCCGGGTTGTTTTTCCTGAGAAATGTAAATCCCGCCTGCCCATTGAGTTAGTGGTGAGAAAAAAGGTCTTTCGATGTTCAGACTTTTACGAAAGTTCCTGTTTTCATCCATAGCATACCCCAGACGGGAGCTGATATAGGAATTTTCAATATTCGGGATAAAATAAAATGTGGAATACGCATGATCACCATTCAAATAATTCTGAGTGTATGAGTCAGAGAACGTATGCCCGAGGCCGCCGAGGTTTTTCTCTGTTACTATGAATGTAATTTTTTCATTTGAAAGTGATCCGTCAGGGATAATGGTCCATAAATCGCTTACGCGCAGAGATACATCGACCGAATCGGCATTGTCACCTGCCTGAACTGCTGTAACAGCAACATCGCGTATATAGCTCTGGCTCCTGATCAACCTCTCCGATTCCTTAACCAGTAATGAGTCGAAACGATCATTTTCATGGATCAGCATCTGGTTACGAATGGCAAAATGCTGAGTTTTTACATGCAGGTAATTTCCACTCTTTTCAATAAAGCTATGTGGGCCAGAGGTGGTATCATAAACGGAGAATCCGAAAGGATCGAGTGTGATAATATGAATGTTCCTGATTATTTTTCCTTCATAGCTTACAAATGGTTCGGGAACCTTATCCCCTGAAAACACATCAGCAGGAGCTGATTGAACAGCAACAGGCTTCAGGATCAGATTGTAGACCATGTTTGTAAATTTTCGCCGGGATGAATAGTCTTCAATTTTTTTATACACCGATGAATCTTTCGTACTGTCTGGTTTTGACTGAGCAACAACCCGCACTCCGGCGAAGAAAATAAATATATAAAAAAGAATAAAATTACGGATTAACATCAGTCACAAATTGATAGTCAGAGTAGGGTTGCGGGATTTTAAACGGAAGGTATTTCCCGGTTTCACAAAAATAATCAATTTTAATGCAGTTTTCTGCAAAAGAACCGGGCTTTACAGAATAAAACAGGATTTGAACACCGGTCCGACTTATGTTTCTACCACAGTTTAAAGGTGAATCCGGATGAATTGCATACTTTTGGGAAAAAATCAACAAATTATTCAGGTGGAACAAAAAAATACTGAAAGGGTTTATTTCCCTCAATTTGATGTAATACGGTTTTTTGCTGCTTTCATGATTGTGATCTATCACTCCTATATCGCCTGGAGTGGTTGGTTCGGGGTCCCGGGATTGCTTTCGACAGGTGATTTCAAAACCCTCTCAGCTTTCGGAAGCCATATCGACAGGTTTATAAAAAACATGCCCCTTGGAGTTGACATTTTCTTTTTTATAAGCGGGTACCTGCTAACTATTCTGCTGGTAATGGAGAAACAGAAGTTCGGGAAAGTCAATATTCCGAAATTCTATATCAGGCGCGGTTTGCGCATATGGCCCCTGTATTTTTTTCTGATTGCTTTAGCACCTTTTATTATCAGCTGGCTGGGAGAAAAACAGCCTGAATACTGGCGTACTATATTGCTGGTGAATAACTTTCAGACTATGGCCACCCAAACCTGGGAGTACCCTTTTGCACACTTCTGGTCAATATGTATTGAAGAGCATTTTTATATCATCTGGCCACTTATCATTGCTTTTGTGCCATTCCGTAAATTGCTGCCCACCATTATTGCACTTATAGGACTAAGCTGGGGCTACAAGATGTATACGTATATCTTTCTTCCTGCCAACTGGTTTGAATTATACCTCCATACCCTGAGCCGCATGGATGTTATACTTATGGGCGGGCTGCTCGCAGTTTTGTATATCCGGAAACCTTTCGAATTCCGGCTGAACGGGTATATTATCGCCGGCATCATGGCTTTCCTCATAATAGTGCTGTCGTTTGATGATGCCTCGGATTTTTCGAATATGTTCAACGGTGTACTCAGAAGGCCGGTATATATTGCCCTGCTGGCTCTCCCTATGATGGATCTGTTGTTTAACCCTTCGCGTGCCGGAATATTCGGCAAACGCAACCCCCTGCTTTACCTGGGAAAAATCTCATATGGCATTTATATGTATGGAAATATCCTGGTTCCTATTGTGATTAAAAAGGTGATGCTGACCTACAGCATTTATAATATGTATTTTTATTTTGCGCTGGTTTTTGTCCTTTCGCTTATTATCCCCATTATCAGTTACGAGCTACTCGAAAAGCCATTCCTGAAACTGAAACAAAGGTTCGCGCTGGTTAAGACCAGAATCTAAAAAAGCAATCCTACATCCAGGGTGCTTAGGCAAAATCATTCCTGAAAAATTGCAAAAGGCTGTTCATCCCTGAACAGCCTTTTTTAATACGTTTATGAAGACCTTTAAATTCAGAAACTGTCTAAATTTTAAAATTGAAGTGATTTATCAAGTTATTTGCTCAATCTACTGTCAGGCTGAGAAGCCTGCCCTGAGCCTGCCAAAGGGGAGTCGAAGCCCCCTAAATCATCTCAATATTTTCGTTTTAGCGTTGAGCGAGTGCATTTCGACTTCGCTCAATGCGACAGGAATACAGGGTTTTAATGCTTGAAAGTAGTTTTTATCAATTTTAGACAGTTACTCAAATAGAAAAGGGCAGTTTTTCCGAAAAAACATTCTGATTATAAAGCAAGCTATTTTTTAACCGCTTTATTTACAGGTGTTGCCTGGTTAACGGGTTTGCCCTGAGCATCTATCATAACCGGCTTTTGCCTGCTAACACCCTGAGATCCTGAACCAGTGCCTTTCCCCTGTACTGCCTTTACAGGTGCAGCAGGATGAACTGATTTAGCGGCTGGAACGGAATTGGATTTTACAGCCGGATTTTTCGCCTCCTTGCCAGACTGCGATTTATAACCACCCCTTTTGAATGCATTAGCCTGCCTTTTTGCTTCGGCAGCCTGCTCAGGAGTCAGAGAATTGTATTTTTTCTGCAATTCAATCTGGCGTGCCTTGTTTTTTTCGAGATTTGCCTGCTTCTGCTTGTCAGCGGCTATACCGTTCGACTGCGCAAATGAATGCGAGCAAAACAACGAAATGGATAAAAAAAGTGTAAATACAAACAATGATTTTAGTTTCATTATTTCTGTTTTATTTGTTAGAACTGCTTTTATTATGTTCAATTACATTTGTTTACAGGAAGTAAATAAGCACTGAAATGCTAGCCCAGAAGCAGCGTTATTGTATATATTTATCCCAAAGCTGTGTTCCGTCGGTGGAAGTTCTGTTGAGAAAAATATAACTTCCTCCTGAATTGGAAAGTCCGGTAATGCAAAATCCGCCGTCGTTCATTTGTATCAAGCCGAAACCCTGATCGATATCCGAACCTCCGTAAGTATTATCCCATTGCATTTCACCTACTGAATTTGTTTTAATCAGGTATGCATCCTGGTAGCCGGCACCTTTGCTGTCGGTAACGCCGGTGATGGCAAAACCCCCGTCGGCAGTGGCAATCATAGTTGCACCATATTCAAACCCGCTTCCGTTATACACTTTTTCCCATAAAAGTGTACCGGCTGTATCGGTTTTAATAATGACAATTTCCTGGTTCGACGATTCCTGCAATGATCCGCCAATTGCCACTCCTCCATCGCTGGTGAGAGCTAACGAAAACCCGATGCCTGAATTGAAAGTCTTTGTCCAAAGACTGTCGCCGGTTGAGGAAACTTTCATCAGGAAGATCTTTCCACAGCATGAGTTATATCCGTTCAGCGAACCTGTAACGAAATAGCCGCCATCAGGAGCATGAACAATACTGTAAGCTGCATCATTTACTGTATCGTAGGGATCAATGCTTTTGGCTCCTATGCTGTTTTCCCATAGGAGTTCACCGGCGTTGTTTATACGCACAAGATATAAATCTCTGTCGGCATTGGTTGATTTTTGAATATACCCAGCAACCAGGTATCCGCTATCGGCATTTTCATGAGGCAGAACACAAAACCCTTCCGAAAATTGAGATCCACCATACTTTATTGATTTAACCAGGCTGCCATCGGCTTCGGTGATAACAACAAACATAGATGGAGAGCCGGCACTTGCTTTATTTGTAAAACCTGTAGCGATAAATCCTCCCTCATTCGATTTTTTTACGCTATAAAATGCATCGGAATAGGAGCTGCCAAAACTCTTGCTCCAGAGAGTATCGCCCTTCAGGGGATTTGATAACAGAAGCGCTGCATCATACCCTTTTGACGGTGTGGTAGTATACCCGGCAATTACCAGGTTGCCAAAATCATCTGTTGCCAGGCTGTTGCCGCCCCTCTGGTACTGAGGCTTAATATCTTCTACCTTATTACAGGCAGTAAACACAGTCAGTAATGCGGCCGAAACCAGCAGTGTAGGAAAAGTTTTAAAGTTCATTTAATTCAGAATCAAAAAGTTAATGTCTTAAGGATGTTAATTGCGGATATCAAGTTCTTTAATCAGGTTGGTAGCGCCGGCATATTTTTCGATTATAAAGAGCACATAGCGTATATCGACACAGATAGTACGCTGCAGCTGGGGCTCGAAAGCATAATTACCACTCATGGCCTCCCAGTTTCCATCAAATGCGAGGCCGGTAAGTTCACCATTACCATTCAGCACCGGGCTGCCTGAGTTTCCTCCTGTAATATCGTTGTTGGTAAGGAAGGCAACTACCATTTTGCCGTTTTCGCCATAACGGCCATAATCCTTGTCCTTGTATAGTTGTTTAAGTTTTTCAGGCACCACAAATTCCCAGTTCGAAGGATCTTCTTTTGCCATTAAACCATCGAGGGTAGTGACATAATTAAAATCGACCGCATCGGCAGGGCTGTAGTCGAGAACTTTCCCATACGTAACCCTCATGGTACTATTAGCATCGGGATAGAAACTCTTGTCGCTTTGCATTTCACGCAGGCCTTTCACAAACAAACGGCGCCCTTTGGCAAGCAGTTCGTTCGAAGGTTTTACAAGGCTGTCAATAATTGCGGAATTAGCGGCAAAAGCTTTTTGCAAAGGCCAGGCCGGATCCTTCTGTAAAGTTTTTAACTGTGGGTTCGACAGGAAAAGATCCACTTTCGTTTTATCACTGAAAATAGTTTTACTGAACACCTTATTTGCATAGGCTTCAAAATTTCCTTTGTACTTTTTATGAATAGTTTCGAGAAATGCCGGTTGCATTTGTTTTGGAACATCATCGTAATACAATTGCAGCATGGCAGCAAACATTTTAATATCTGTTGCCTCGTTATAGTTCTTGAAGTATTGTTCGGAGGCTTCGCTAGCCTGGCCGGTATAGGTTTTCACCAACTGCGGATTTGGCTCAGGTTTGGCCAGTTCATCAGCCAGTTTATTGAAGTTCCTTGAAAAAGCAATTATCTCGCATCCCCGCACAATGGCTTCTGAATTGTAGCGTACAGCTGCTTCATACTTATTAATGGTTTCGTATGCACTCGATATATAGTACAATGCATCCCGGTATTTGATGCTGCGTTCCTTTTCGCCATTGAGCCATTTAACAAACTGTTCTTCAAGTTCCCTTTTACGGTCAAATACGCCTAATCGTTTAAGCCCTTTGTTCTGACCTATAAAAAACTTCCAGTAGTTGGCCGAGCCAGCATATTTAGATGCATATTTTATCCGTACCTCCGCATCAGCAGCCATATCGGCACGCAGTATATCCAATTTCTTTGTCCGAATCTTAACCACCATAGGATTATTTTTCTCCAACGCCCATTTTATAGTATAGGAGGTAGCATAACGGTCGGTCGACCCTGGATAGCCCATGATCATTTCGAAGTCGCCAATCTTTTTTTCCTTTATCGAAACCGGGAGAAACTGTTTCGATTGCATTGGGATATTATCAGCAGCATATTCGGCTGGTTTATTTTCGCGGTTGGTATAAACCCTGAAAACGGAAAAATCGCCTGTATGCCTTGGCCACATCCAGTTATCAGTATCAGCACCGAATTTCCCGATTGAAGAGGGAGGAGCTCCAACAAGCCTGACATCCTTATAAATTTCATACAGGAACAGATAATATTCATTTCCATTGAAGAAAGAAACCGTGCGGGCATCGTATTGCGTTCCTTTGGTGTTACTGAATTCAATTTTCTTTGTGTTATCCTTAATTTTTCCAATCCTTTCACTGTCGGTCATATTGTCCTTGACACCGGCAAGCGCTGCTGCAGTAACATCCTGTATGCTGACTAAAAAACGGGCTGTCAGACCCGGGGTAGGCAATTCCTCTTCATAGCGTGTTGCCCAGAAACCATTGCTCAGGTAATCATGGTCAACGGTACTGTGCGATTGAATAGAGCCATACCCGCAATGGTGGTTTGTAAATATTAAGCCGTTAGGAGAAACAATTTCCCCGGTACATCCCCCTCCGAACATGATAATTGCATCTTTAAGGCTGGAGTGATTGATGCTGTATATTTCGTCGGCTGTAAGATGAAGGCCTTCCTTCTGCATATCAACATAATTCAGGCGCTGGATGAACAAAGGAAGCCACATACCTTCATCAGCACGGCTTTGGAAAGTAATTGCTGATAAAAGTGCAAAAAAGACAAGTGTAATTTTTTTCATTTGCAATGGTGCTACTGTTAAGTTAAGTGCGACTCTTAAAATGTAAAGTCTGGTTAATTATGGTATTGTCAAAGGATCAGTATGAAAAACTAAACGTATTTTTCCCCTTTGGTATTGCGGACAGCATCCACATAACTGCGTATATTCTGCTCGTCGTTTCGTTTGCAGATCAGCAGTATGCCATTATCTTCAACCACAATAAGATCTTCAATGCCCTGTATAACTGCAACCCTGTCAGATGGCAGGTTGATGATGCAGTTATGAGTATTGTATGTGATAGGTTTTGAACCTATAATAGCGTTCCCGCTCGAATCCTTTGCAGATGTATCGTACAGGGAGCCCCAGGTACCCAGATCGCTCCAGCCGATATCAGCAGCCAGCACAAATACATTATCCGCTTTTTCCATAACCCCGTAATCGATTGAAATGCTTTTGCATATTGTATAAGCACTTTCGATATAATTGGATTCGTACTCGGTGTAATACAACTCGGCTCCGTCTTTAAAAAGCAGGTTCAACTCAGGAAGATGTTTCTCGAAAGCATTCAGAATACTTTTTACTGACCAGATAAAAATGCCTGAGTTCCAAAGGAAATCACCACTCTGCAGGAACGAAACGGCCAGTTCGTGGTTCGGTTTCTCAGTAAAGGTTTTAACTTTTCTTACTTTACATTCTTGCTGATAAGCATGTGTTTCATCAAACTGAATGTAACCGTATCCGGTATCGGGTCTGCTTGGTGTAATACCCAGTGTAAGCAGCCAATCGTTATTGGTTGCAGCCTTGAGGGCACAAAGCAAGGTCTGGGTGAACTCTTCTTCTTTCAGGATAATATGGTCGGAAGGTGCGACAACTACGCTTGCATTAGGATTAAGCTTGTTGATCTTGTGTGTTGCATATGCGATGCAGGGAGCGGTGTTGCGGCGCATGGGCTCGCAAAGAACATGATCAGGAACAATGGCTGGCAACTGTTCGATAACCTGGTCGAAATACTGCTCGTGGGTTACAACAAAAATATTTTCTGGCGGGCAGATACTGGTAAGCCTTCTGAAAGTCTGCTGTATTAGGGTTTCGCCTGTTCCCAGGATATCAATAAACTGCTTGGGGCGCGAATTGCGGCTAAGAGGCCAGAAACGCGCTCCGACTCCGCCGGCCATTATAACACAATAATAGTCTTTATTCATCCGGATATAATTAATTATAACAATTTATATAACAACAATTTGTATGATGGTTGCATTTTTTGCAAAGGTAATAATTCCATTTTCAGATTTACGCACTGAACGATTAAAATATGGATGCTTGTGGTACTGTTTTTATCTTAAAAAGGGGTTGGGGGTTAGGGGTTGGGAGTTAGTGTCTTGACTTACCGATTCTGATGCTACATGACTTATTACCAATCATTTACATTAGGTTAATTTTTAATAAACTCATTTACAAGCCCGGGCAAATGCAACTCATTTCTGATCTTGTTATTCCTGCATCACCTGCGCTGAGCGGGGAACCAGGTAATATTTTCGAGTTTCGGGACAAAAACATTTATACCGGGTCCGGAGTTTTTCGAGTTTCACAAACCTCCTGCCGCTGATAAGTGTGAAAGATGCGTTCAGAGGCACTTCGTTTACGGTTACTATAATCTTTCCGCCTTCTGCCGAAGCCAGCGTATTTATAAGCCGGGTATCACGGTGAAACGTAGCCGGGGTTTTGATAAAATACCTGTGCAACTCTGTAGTGAGGTCATCAGGAAAAACCTTTTCATCAAAGAAAGGCTGCACCAGGGCACGGTATGCTTTTTTCCACTCTGTACCATGCGGCTTCGCTTTTCTTCCAAATTGTTTCATCACAACCAGATGTGCAAGTTCATGCAAAAAAACCAACAGGAAAGAGTACTCACCCAGATCAGAATTAATCTGAATTACAGGCCGCGATCCAAAACGCACACCTTTAAAACTTCCCAGCCTGGTCCGCCGGGGAGCCGTTATCCGGAAAAGAAAATGATGTTCGTTGAAAAGCCTCTCTGCCAGACTGCAGGCCTGTACCGGAAAGCGTGAAAGAACACCCTCGAGTGTTTCAGGCTTGTACGACATAAAGGGGTTGCTGATACAACTTTATTGCTTCACCTGCCGAAGGAATCAGCAGGCAACCGCACCTGTTATGACCGGTAGAAGCAGGCGTGCGGTTCCAGTTTCGCTGGCTGTTGTGACTGCTGCTGCTGCACGCGTTAACTGCCAATAAGGATATAATTGAGACCATGAGAAATAAATGACGTAATCCAGTCCGGGAAGTCATATTTTCTATCATGTTATTTTTCATTTTCAGGGATTTAAGGTTATTTTACTGCCATTTCGCTTGTTTTTTCGATACTTATTTCTTCAGTTTGAGTAGAAAATAATTTCCAGCGAATGCTAATCCTAAAATTTACGCTAATTTAGCACAATTTATTGTACGAAATGAAATTTTTATTCCACTTTGGGCGCTACTTAAGTTTAATACGGCAAGCATTTCAACAGCCTCAGAAGCAGTCGATATATGTACGACAGATCCTGGTTGAAATGGAAAACCTCGGGCTTGCATCGGTTGGTATTGTTGCAATCATATCCGTATTTATGGGTGCTGTGGTTGCTATACAAATGGCGTTTAACATTGACACTCCACTTATTCCTTCGTATACTATCGGTTTTGTAACCAGGCAGAGTGTTATACTTGAGTTTTCCCCTACCATTATCAGCCTGATTCTGGCCGGCAAAGTTGGCTCGAGGATAGCATCGGAGCTGGGGACCATGCGTGTAACCGAACAGATAGATGCCCTTGAGATTATGGGAATCAATCCCGCTACCTTTCTTGTACTTCCAAAAATTGTTGCCTCTATGCTTATAAATCCATTCCTGATCGGGATGAGCATGATACTTTCGGTTGGCGGCGGATGGCTTGCAGGAATTGCAACAGGACTTTTCCCTTCGGCTGAATACATCTACGGCATTCAATCGTTCTTTCATTTGTACGATATATTTTACGCCCTTATCAAAACGGTGGTATTTGCATTTATAATTGCATCAGTTTCGGCTTACAACGGTTACTACACCAAAGGAGGGGCACTCGAAGTAGGTGAAGCCAGCACAAACGGGGTTGTATACAGCAGCATAGCCATCATTTTTATGAACCTGATACTCACTCAAATTTTGCTGGCATGATAGAGGGTAAAAATATAAGCAAGACTTTTGGAGACCGTAAGGTACTCGAAAATGTCTCCCTCACTCTCGAAAAAGGGATTACCAACCTTATTATCGGGCAAAGCGGAATGGGAAAAACTGTACTGCTGAAATGCCTTGTTGGATTGGTCAAGGCCGATCAGGGGCAGGTTTTCTACGACAACAGGGCATTTTCGAAGATGTCGTTTAACGAAATGAAAGAAATCAGGCAGGAAATAGGGATGCTTTTTCAGGGTGGTGCCTTATTCGATTCGCTTACTGTTGAGCAAAATGTTATGTTTCCGCTTACCATGTTTACCACCCAAACTCCGCAACAAAAACTGGAGAGAGCCAATTTCTGCCTTTCGAGGGTTAATCTGGAGAATGTAAATAAGCTGTTCCCATCGGAGTTGAGCGGTGGGATGAAGAAGCGCGTCGCTATTGCCCGTGCCATATCCATGAACCCCCGTTATCTTTTCTGTGACGAGCCAAATTCAGGCCTCGATCCGCAGACAGCCCACCTGATTGATGAACTGATAAAGGAGATCACACTTGAGTACAATATGACTACCGTGGTGGTAACCCACGACATGAACTCTGTTCTCGAAATCGGCGAAAAAATATATTTCCTGTACCAGGGCAAATTATGGTGGGAAGGGGATAAACACAACATCTTGCATACTGATAATACCGAATTGCAGGCTTTTGTATTTACGTCGGAACTTACTAAAAGATTGAGACCTAAAAAAGGGGGTTAATGTGGGATGTGGGATGTCGGATGTGGGATGTGGGATGTCGGATGTTTGATTCGGATGTGGGATGTGGGAATGGGAGAAAAGGATGCAATTCACGACCCTAAACCCCAACACCTAAATCCTAACCCCTATTTTCAGAGGAAACATTTCCCAAATACAAAATTCAAAACAGCTGCTATCTACATATACAAACAACCTGAATAAAGAACATGTCGACATTAGATATCATACTTGCTCTTTTCCTGTTTTACTTTGCCTTCAAAGGTTTTACCAGCGGGTTTATAATCAGCATAGCCACCCTGATAGGGCTGGTACTTGGCTTTTATGCGGCTTCGCATTTCTCGGAGTTTACTTCAAACTGGCTTCAGCATGATATGGGCCTGAAAAGCGGAAATATCCGGCTTATTGCCTATATCGTGACATTTGTGATCGTTGTGGTGCTGATTTTTTTGCTTGGCAGGTTTTTGACAGGAGCAGTTAAAACTGCAGGGCTTGGCATTGTGAACCGCCTGGCAGGAGCCCTGTTAGGCATAGCAAAAGGGTTGCTGATCGCGAGTTTCCTGTTTCTGCTTTTTGCCCGCATCGACCCGCACGGGAGCTTATTTACAGATTCGCATAAGAAGGGCTCCGTTTTGTATAAACCTGTTTCGGCTGTTGCACCTGCTGTAATTCCTCTGCTTCAGAAATATACCGTACAGGTTCAGGACCTGATGCACCGTGATGATTCTGGCGCGCAGCCCGCTAAATAGGCTTCCTTTTTATTTTTTATACCGGCACACATAGCAATCGCCCAAGCGGAATTCATTTCCGTTTTTATAAAGCGGAGTGCCAAACTGGTTAAGCGAATCTGGAAATGTTTCCATCCAGCCGTCCCTGATAACATACAACGTATCGCGTTTCATTACTTCAAAAGCCATTTCATGGTTTCGCACACTCGAACGGTCGTCGGGTGTTGCCACAATCTGTTCAGGATCTGTAACCGAATTGATGTATGAATTCCAGTAGTTTCCAATAATTCCTATATGTCCCAGACTTTCAAATTCCCTGGCATACGCAGCCCTGGGCTTAAGTGTTTTTGGCCATATGTACTTCAGATTATACAAACTCCCTGCACCGGCTGTTACCACAGCAATAAGCATGAGTACTCTGAGTGCCTTTTTAATACCACTTTCTGACAGGCACTCCGAAGCTATCAGCAAAGCCATCCAGAAAGCTATGTAATTGCCTGCAAAATAACGCCTGGGAACACCATTCATATACGACCATTTTGAAGCCATGATCACACAAAAGATCAGCACAAAATCGAAAACAAAAAACAGGAACCATTTGCTCTGATTTCTTTCGAAGTGAATTCTGCCACGTAAATAGAATAGTGAAATGGAAAGCAGGATTACCATGCACAGGTACACACTGGTAAAAGGCTCTGCTGCTTTGAAAAAAAGCAGTTCCTCCATCGAATTACCGAAAAACCTTACTGAAGCAAGTATTGTACTGAAATCGTTGAGATTATTATACAAGGGTGATTTATCGGCTTGCTGCTTGGCATACAGAATGAATACTGACCCAATGAGCAGTCCAGCCATGGCATAGTAAATTCCGGGTCGCCACCTGAATATTCTGTCAACATGTCTATCTGTCCGCCAAAACCCAAAATAAACCTGCAGCAGCAGGATCAGGAAAACTGAAACAGCAGCCAGGTCCGAAACCCAGGTGGCAAGAATAAACAAGATAGTGATAGATAGCAGGAGCAAGTGTTGCTTTAGCTTGTATTTATCAAATTCCCTTTCATATAATTTATGGATCAGGAAAATACTTATTGCCAGAAGGCTGTATTCCTGCCCGAGATTCAGCCGCAACAGGTCGATAAGTCGGAGTGGCGGGAAAAACCACACCACAGCCAGAATCAGCCTGCTGAACTTTGTTTTTAACAGTCCGGCAAAAGCAAAATATCCGGCTATCAGCAACAGATAATGTGTAACCGATTCGGAAGTAAGCGGACTGAGTCCAAATCCATGATAAAATAACTGGCCCAGCATAGGAATCAACGAGCCATACCTGTCCTGACCCCAGAAATACAGGTCGTGCGGGAGCTGAAAATTCCGGATCATCAATACGGTAACAGCATCATCTGAACCTAAAAGCGGATAGAAGTCGGATGAATAGAAACAAAACGATAGAATGATGATCGCAGAAATGCCGAAATAAAACAAGAAATTCTTCATCCGCGGGCTTTTTATTCAGTTTGTGAAAATAACACTTTTTCGAAGACAAGCACTTCTGGAGAATGCAAGTATCAGGAAGATTAAAATGTTGTATTTCAGGACATGGCATTACATGAAAAAGCCTGAAGTACTTTCCGGACTTCAGGCTTTTAAAATTTCGATATAATTAGTCTTCCAGAATAGCTTTTACGCCTGGAAGCACTTTACCTTCAATTGACTCCAGCATTGCGCCTCCGCCTGTCGAAACGTAACTTACCTTATCGGCCAGTTTAAATTTATTGACAGCTGCAACCGAGTCGCCTCCACCTACAAGCGAAAATGCTCCATTTGCCGTTGATTCAGCAATGGCAAGGGCAATCTGTTTGGTTCCTTTCTGAAAATTACACATTTCGAATACGCCCATCGGGCCATTCCATAGGATAGTCTTCGAATTCAGAAGTACATCACTTAAATGGCTGATGCTATCCGGGCCAATATCAAGGCCTAGCCATCCGTCAGGAATTTCGTCGGATTTGCAGATCTGTTTCTGGGCATCGTCAGCAAATGCATTAGCTGCAACCGCATCGGTAGGAATAATGATATTAACTCCCAGTTTTTCGGCACCTTCCATAATGTTCCTGGCCAGTTCAACGTATTCGGGTTCCACCAGTGAGCCGCCGATTTTTCCACCCCTTGCTTTGATAAATGTAAACATCATACCTCCGCCTATAATCAGGTTGTCGACCTTGCTGAGCAGGTTGTTGATTATTTCGATCTTACTCGAAACCTTTGCACCTCCCAGTACCGCTGTGAAAGGATGCTTAGCTTCGTGCAATACCTTGGTGATATTGCTTACCTCGTTATTCATTAGGTAACCGAACATTTTATCATCAGGGAAATATCCTGCTACCAGTGCCGTTGAGGCATGAGCGCGGTGCGCTGTACCGTATGCATCGTTCACATAACAATCGGCATACCCGGCCAGTTTCTTTGTAAATTCTTTCTGCGATGCTTTTACACGGATTTTTGCGGCTGCCTTTTCCTCATCGGTAGCAGTTTCGGGCAGACGGGCTTTTCCTTCTTCTTCTTCATAGTAACGGAGGTTTTCGAGGAGAAGCACTTCGCCGGGTTTTAAAGTGGCCGAAAGTAACACGGCTGATTCACCCATGCAGTCGTCAGCAAATTTCACAACTGTGTTGAGTACCTGCTCCAGGTATGGAACCAGGTGGCGGAGTGACAGTTTAGGCTCTCCTATTTTCTTGGGCCTTCCAAGGTGTGAACAGAGTATAGTTGAACCCCCTTCGGAAAGAATTTTTCGTATGGTTGGCAAGGCGGCATCAATACGGGTAGTATCCGTAATCTTCTGATCATCGTCCAAAGGAACGTTAAAATCGACCCTTATCAAAGCCCGTTTAGCTGTAAAGTCGTATGTATCAATGTTTTTCATATAAATAAATTTAGAAATTTCGCTCTGCGAAGGTAGGAATAATTTAGAAATGTGATAATGTGATAATGGATTAATGTGATAATGCGGTAATGTGATAATGCGATAATGTGGTAATGTGATAATGCGGTAATGTGGTAATGTGATAATGGGATAATGTGGTAATGCGGTAATGTGGTAATTGTGCAGCCTGGTAAAAGGCAAATTGAAAACAAGATGAAATATGAGTGATTGAATTTCGGACTCAAGTAATTATTTCCGTAAAATTATTGCATTACGTATGTAAAGGATTTATATTTGTATGTGAGCAAATTTATATAATAAACATGCTAATAATTTTATTTCAAAACCAACATTATGGAAAATCTGGTAACTATTCTCATTGTGATTGTCGTCCTGTTTTTCTTTGCAGGAATTCGTATTATCAGGCCTACAAACCGCGCCCTTATTGAGCGGCTCGGAAAATATCATCATTTTGCACCTCCGGGTTTTAACTGGATCATTCCCGGCATTGACAAGATGTATAAGATTAATATCACAGAAAAGATGATCAATGCCGAACCACAGGAAATCATCACCAATGATAACCTGAATGCAAGTGTTGATGCGCAGGTTTATTTCAAGATCAGATCTGATGAGGAAAGTGTGAAGAACTCGCAATACAATGTAAACAGTATAGAATACCAGATCGTGAACCTTGCCCGCACAACTTTGCGTAATATTATAGGCACAATGACGCTGAAATCAGCGAACAGTGAGCGGGGCAAGATCAACAAGGAATTGCATGGCACACTGCTTGAAGAAACAGCGAACTGGGGAATTGAAATCGTGCGCACAGAGTTGAAGGAAATTGATCCGCCTAAAGATGTGCAGGAAACAATGAATAAAATTGTGAAAGCGGAGAATGAAAAGATAGCCGCTATCGACTATGCCACTGCTACCGAGACAAAAGCAGATGGTGAAAAGCGTGCCGAGATTCGTCGTGCTGAAGGCATTAAACAAGCTGCCATTCTTCGTGCCGAGGGAGAAGCTCAGGCCATTCAGCTGGTGAACGAGTCGGCCGAGAAATATTTTGTGGGAAACGCTCAGATGTTGCGCAGGATTCAGGCTATGGAAACATCCTTAAAGGATAATTCGAAGATTGTAGTACCAACCGGTTCGGACCTGGTAAATGTAATGGGTGAAATGGGCGGTGTGATTCCTTTAAAATCCAGATCAGATAAAGATGCTCCACCGGCTGCTTCCGTCAAACCATAAATTGAACAGGTAAATGCTGCGCTAAAAAGCAAGAATTACGATTGCCGGCCATCCGTCAATCGTAATTCGTTAATGCACCATTAAAAAGTATTATTTCCCGATCAGATTTTTCTCAGTTTCACCGTAAAATGTCTGAGGATAGGTGCTTCCTGTTCAATGGCAAGCCCGGTTGTGATCTGATGCCTGCGTTCGTATACATTACCCATGGCAACAGCAACATAGTTCATATGGTCGTTGGTATAGGTACGGCGTGGGATAGCCAGGCGCAGCAATTCGAGGGTGGGATACCGGTTTTCGCGGGTCACAGGATCGCGGTCGGCCATAATGGCTCCTATTTCCACACCACGGACTCCTGCCTCAATATACAATTCAACAGCCAGTGTCTGAGCCCTGAAATGTTCCTTAGGCATATGCGATAATACCTGGCTTGCATCCACGAAAATGGCATGTCCGCCATAAGGAAGTTGCACAGGAACGCCGAAAGCTGTAAGTTTTTTTCCAAGCAATGCCACTTGTCCGACCCTCGATTTCAGGTAATCAAATTCGGTAGCCTCGTACAATCCCTGGGCAATAGCGTTCAGATCGCGCCCTGCGAGTCCGCCGTAGGTTAAATAGCCTTCGAACATAATATTGAATACCGAAGCCTGACGGAAGAGCTCAGGATCGCGAAGGGCAATAAAACCGCCAATATTTACAATAGCATCTTTCTTGCTGCTCATGGTCATACCATCAGCATACGAAAACATTTCGGCAACAATTTCGCGAATACTCTTATCCTGTTGCCCTTCTTCCCGGGTTTTAATAAAGTAAGCATTCTCTGCAAAACGGGCTGAATCGAAAATTACCGGAATATTATATTTTTCGGCCAGTTGTTTCACCCCTTTTAAATTAGCCATCGAAACCGGCTGACCACCCGACGAATTGCAGGTAATAGTGACAATAATCATGGCCACCTGTTCGCGGGGGTATTTTTTCAAAACATCTTCAAGTTTACCCAGGTCGATATTTCCTTTGAAAGGATGTTCAACTTTAGTATCAAAAGCCTCATCAATAGTGCAGTCGAGGGCTTTTGCCTTACGGAATTCAATATGACCCTTGGTTGTATCGAAATGTGAGTTGCCTGGAACAACATTTCCTTCTTTTACCATAACGCTAAAGAGTACATTCTCGGCTGCCCTGCCCTGGTGTGTTGGCAGGAAATATTCAAAGCCTAGCAGTTCCTTTATGGCTGATTTTAATTTGTAAAACGATGAGGCTCCCGCATAGCTTTCGTCGCCCAGCATCATTTCACTCCATTGCTTGTCGCTCATGGCACCGGTACCCGAATCGGTAAGCAGGTCAATAAAAACCTGGTCGCTACGAAGATTAAAGAGATTGTAACCCGCCTCTCTTATCCATTGTTCCCTTTGTTCGCGGGTACTGCAGCGGATGGATTCCACCATTTTTATTCTGTAGGGTTCTGCAAAAGGCAATTCCATGTGTGCTAATCTTTAGATAAATAATAAATTAAAATTTGTCTATGCTCTAAAAATGTAAACACACGAACTCATCGCGCTTTTTTATGTTTTTGAATATCAATGTTTTATATCCCAACATGATGATAAGCTAAATTATGTCCTAAAAGTTAAGGTGTCAAATATACATTATTTTGTTACAAAACATGAAAAAGCAACCTTTGCAGAAAAAAAATCAATATTCTTTTTCAGGCTGCACCCACATTCTATGATTTCAAAAACAATCCTATTTTTGTAGAAGAGTTATTAAAAAAATTTATTGCGCATAGGTGCCGCCTCGAAGGAAGAGCTATAAAGGTAATAGTTTTACATTTTTGACATACCTTTATGTAATGGCAATGAAAATTTTTTTTATTCGCATTAAAGAAATCGGCAATGATAAAACAAGCTCTTTTTGGCGTATACTGTATAATGTTGCTTATCGCATCTGTTTCGTGCGCCTCAGGCCAGCGTTACAAAGGAGAGGATTTTGTCCCTTCTAAAACATATGCTGCAGTTCAGTGTGCAACTGATTCCAGTCAGTCCTATGCATTGTTTTTGCCACCTCAGTATGAAAAAGGGAAACCAAGCCCGGTGCTTATCCTATTTGATCCGAGCGGGAATGGATTGTTGCCGGTAAATCTTTTCAGCGACGAAGCTGCAAGAAGTGGTTTTATAATTGCCGGATCGAATAATTCGAAGAATGGGATGCCTTTTAACCAAACGACAGCTATATACAGGAATCTGTTATCTGACCTTACCAGCCGGTTTACGATCGAAAAAAAGGCGATCTACCTGGGTGGCTTCTCGGGAGGATCGCGAGTTGCCGGGGGCGCTGCCATTACAGAAGGAGGTGTGGCAGGTGTTATTGGATGCGGGGCAGGATTAAACAACACAAACAGTAAGCCGGTTGGTCCGTTCAGTTACCTGGCCGTAGTCGGAAACCAGGATTTCAACTATGCCGAAATGCTCCAACTCGACGAATCACTTGACTATGCAGGTTATCAGCATCACTTACTGGTGTTCGACGGCATTCACCAATGGCCGCCCAAAGCGATAATACCCGAAATTTTCACCTGGCTGCGCTTCGATGCCATGCGGCAGCAGGCCATACCGGCTGACAGGAACGAAATAAACCTTTTCGTGGAGAAAAATGATAAAAAAGCCAGCGATTTCGAATCAGTGGGAAACCTTCCCGGCCAACAGGATACGTATATCAAAATGATGCATTTTCTGCAGGGACTTACAGATGTAACACCACTGCAGTCGGAAATCGCGCGCTTAGCCGGTGCAAAAAAAGTGATTGCGCTCCGCAAACTGCAAAAGGAACTTCTCGGAAAGGAAAAGGAACTCCAGAACCAGTATTCGTCGCAGCTTCAAATCCAAACCACCGACTGGTGGAAAACTGAAACCACACGACTTCGGGCCCTGTCAGTAAAAGCAGGGGATTCAGCTATGAACCAGGTTTACAAGCGCGTACTGGGTTTCCTTAGCCTCGACTGTTACATGTATGCTAACAATGCACTGAAACAACCGAACCTGGATGCTGCCAACAGATGTATTGAAATATACCGCCTTGTCGATCCCACAAATCCGGAACACCGTTATATGGCAGCTAAAGTAGCAGCTTTAAACCATAATCCGGATGCAGTAATCAGCGCGTTGAAACAAGCTTTTAATCTGGGATTTAAAGATATAAAACGGATACAATCGGAAGCCTCTTTTTTACCCTATCAAGAGGACGAAAAGTTTAAAGGCCTATTATCAGGCAGATAAATATTTTTAACCATTGAGCCAGCATCCTTCAAACCTGAAAAGAGTCAATGAATAAAGTGTATTTGGCGAAATCATTTTTGCCTGGACTAAAGGCTTAATCCAGACAAGTATTTGCTGTAAACATTGATCCTCCGAAATCTTTAAATCTCTTTGTAACTTCTTACGCTGTATAGCGTCATATGTGCAATTGGTCAGGAAAAAGAACCGAAAGCACCCTTTACCCCTATATATGATCACCTGCTGAGGCAAACAAACTTCAGCAGGTTTTATTATGCGACATACCCGGCAAATTCGATGATTTTTAATGTTTGAAAAGTCACAAATATTATTATCAGGAGAGTGTACTATTTGAAGGTTGTAATCCGTATTTTTGCATAACTGAGCTTCCACTCTTCCCGCTTATCCTACAATTTAACTTTTTCAATGGCCAGCCGCATTTATGCCGATCGTAAAATAGTGATTATCACGACCTTCCTGGTTATCGGTTTTATTTATCTTATTCGTCTATTTTATATTCAGGTAATCGACCGGAGCTATACCCTTTCGGCCAATAATAATGTTCTCAGGTATGTAACGCAATTTCCTGCCCGCGGACTTATATACGACCGTAATGGGAAGCTGCTTGTTTACAACGAAGCTGTATACGATCTGATGGTAATTCCACGGCAAGTGAAAGATGTTGATACAGCTGAAATATGCCGCCTGTTAGGGATAACTGCAGAAGGGTATCATGAGCGGATGAAAAAAGCCCGGGATTATTCGCCTATGCTGGCATCGGCATTTGAAAAGCAGATTTCAAAAGAAACATATGGCTATATTGAGGAGAAACTATACCGTTTCAGGGGTTTCTTTGTTCAGCCGCGTACCCTACGGAAATATCCCATGTCGATAGGTGCGCACCTGTTGGGCTACATAGGTGAGGTTACCCCGGTGCAGGTGGGAAAGAGCGATTATTACAAGCAGGGCGATTATATCGGCATCAGCGGAATTGAGCGTGCTTACGAAAAAGAGTTGCGCGGAATTAAAGGACTTAAAATACGTATGGTTGATGTTTTTAACCGTGATGTAGGCAGTTTTGAGAATGGGCGCTACGATACTTCTGCTGTTATGGGAGGTGATCTGTATACCGGAATTGATGCTGATTTACAGCAATACGGCGAAAAACTTATGGCCAACAAAAGGGGAAGTATTGTCGCTATTGACCCGGCTACAGGCGAAATCCTATGCTTTCTTTCGAGTCCCGGATATGATCCGAATCTCCTGGTTGGGAGAGTACGTGGTAAAAATTACGGGATTCTCAACAATGACCCTATTAAGCCATTGCTGAACCGTGCTATTATGGGCCAATACCCTCCTGGGTCGACTTTTAAGATGGCAAACGATATGGTAGGGCTTCAAATGGGTGTTATCACTAAAAATACCCGTTATTCGTGCCAGGGCCCGGGCTCCTCTCCTATTAAATGCACCCATAACCATGTATCCCCACTTGATGTGTATATGGCCATTCAGCAATCGTGCAATCCATTTCACTGGCAGGTATTCCGCGCCATCATGAGCGATCCGAATTATGAAAACACTAAACAGCGATATGATGTATGGCGAAAACACCTTATGAGTATGGGATTTGGACGCAAACTCAATACCGACCTTGCCTTCGAACTTAAGGGTAATCTACCGCCATCAGAGGTTTTCGACAAAATATACGGTGTAGGAAGATGGAATGCCATGACAATACGTTCCTTGTCAATTGGGCAGGGTGAAGTTCTTACAACTCCCCTCCAACTGGTTAATTATGCTTCAATGGTTGCCAACCGGGGTTTCTTTTATCCTCCTCATGTAGTTAGATCCGTCGGAAACGAAAAGAACAAAACCAATTTTGGGAATCAGAAAAATGTGGCAAGTATTAATGTTGAATATATTGACATTGTTATACAAGGCATGAGAGAAGTTTTCGAGGGATCGCATGGTACTGCCAGAGCCTATAAAATTGACAGTTTAAGCATGGCGGGAAAAACAGGTACAGCTCAAACCTCAAGTGGGAAAGATAATTCTAACTTCATTGCATTCGCACCTGTTGAAACCCCAAAGATTGCTATCTGCGTGATTGTTGAAGAAGCCGGATTTGGTTCAAGATGGGCAGCTCCGATTGCTTCATTAATGATTGAAAAATACCTGTTCCACACTGTAAAACGAAAGGAAATAGAAGAAAACATGATTAATGCTAATCTGTTGAATAATTGAAAGAGCAAAAAGGAATTTTCCGCCATATCGATCGCACGCTGATACTATTATACCTGGCACTGGTACTGATAGGCTGGGTTAATATTTATGCAGCCGTGTATAACGATGAGCATGCCAGTATTTTCGACTTATCGCAGTCGTATGGGAAACAGATGCTTTGGATAGTAACATCCCTGATTTTGGGATTAATGGTAATACTTACTGATGCCAAGTTTTTCAATGCCTTTGCCTATCCTATATATGGAGGGACGATTTTGCTGCTGGTGGTGGTATTGTTTGCAGGAAAAGAAATTGCCGGTTCCAAGTCGTGGTTCCAGATAGGTGGTTTTGCGCTGCAGCCTGCTGAATTTGCTAAATTTGCCACCACCCTTGCGCTGGCACATTACCTGAGTGCACTCGATTTTGACAGCAGAAAACGAAAATCACAGATTATTCCGCTCTTTATTCTTGCACTTCCGGCTGTGCTTATACTGCTGCAGAACGATACGGGATCGGCCATTGTTTATGCATCGCTGGCACTTGTATTATACAGACAGGGCATGCCCGGCAGCATATTGTTACTTGGTGTTGCGGTAGCTATACTTTCAATCATGGCCTTACTCTTTAATCCCTATATTGTAATAGCCGTTATTGGAGTCTTGCTTCTTGGATTTGCTTTTTTTATGCGGCGCAATATGCGTAACGTCCTTACGTTGGCAGGTATTTTTGTGGTGGCTTCGATGTTTGTACAAAGTGTGAATTATGCCTTCGAAAATATACTTGAGTTTCACCAGAAAACCCGTATAAACGTATTGCTTGGCAAACAGATCGATCTGAAAGGGGCAGGATATAATGTTAACCAATCGAAAATTGCCATCGGATCAGGCGGTTTCTGGGGGAAAGGATTCCTGAACGGAACGCAGACCAAGTTTAATTTCGTTCCTGAACAGAGCACCGACTTTATTTTTTGTACGGTTGGTGAAGAATGGGGATTTGTAGGGTCTACAGCAGTAATACTCTTATTCCTGGCTCTGATTGTGCGGATTATCCTGATGGCCGAGCGACAACGCTCGGATTTCAGCCGGATATACGGATATGGTGTTGCCTCCATATTATTTTTCCATTTCTTTGTCAATATCGGTATGACCATAGGCCTTATGCCCGTAATCGGGATTCCTCTGCCTTTTTTCAGTTATGGTGGTTCATCGCTCTGGGCATTTACCATTCTGCTATTCATTTTTATCAAACAGGATTCGAACAGGCTGCAGCTGGTATAGTGAGGGAGAGAGAGAGGGAAGGGGAGAGGGGGCGAGAGAGCGAGGGGGTGAGGGAGCGAGGGAGCGAGGGAGCGAAATCTGTTATATCGAAAATGGGAATGCAGCAAGAAAAAAATTATGAGATCGAACGACACATTCCGGGACTGGCAAGGTTGAATCAGCTCAGGATGTTAAATATTTGCAGGTGGATATAACAAGTGTAAAAGAATTCACCGCTTGCGCGAAACCTGGCATCTTCAGCCTTTGGTTTATATAGGATACAATTTGATTTTAAGATAACACATCAGATCCTGCTCATTTTATGGAAGAGTGAGAAAGTTAGCGCTATACCTGTAAACAGATACTTTTTCCCGATCAGTTCACATAAAAAAACCGCTCCATGACTGAAGCGGTTTTTAAAAATCATGTTAGGTTTAGTTTAGTAGAACGTTAACCTGTTATCTTCAATATCGGCCTTTTCCTGAAGTATGTTTGAGAACATACCAGCACGTCCCTGGAAATAGAGAGCCATCTGTTTTTTCTGATTTTCAAAATCTACTGTAACAGGAGCATCTTTAATCTGATCGAGAATAAATACATAAACTCCCTGTTCGCCTTGCACCGGACCGGTTACCTGGCCTTTTTTAGCTGAGAAGATCTGCCCGGTAAGTTTCGCCTCATGACCGTAGTTAGGAATATTGGCACTGGTGAATGATACATCAACGGTATCAATTTTGATTTTTGGGAATTCCTGAATCAGCGCATTTACATCCTTGAGTTTAGCAAACTGATTGTTCACTTTTTTCATCAGGAATTCTGCTTTCTTTTCGCGGAGAACAAGTGGTTTGATAGGATCCTTCAAAACATCGAGTGGAACGAATCCTATTTCTACTTTATTCTTCAGGGCTGCAACTACATACGTACCTTCGATATCAAATACATTTGAAACGGAACCTTTTTCTGTTTCTTCATTAAATGACCAGCGTACTATTTCACGTGCAATTTTCAATCCGGGGATGGTATTATCACTTTCGTTGAGCCTGTCGGCATTACGAAGATTCAGGCCTTTATCTTTAACAGCCTTTTCCATTTTTTCCAATGTATTATTGGTTGATGCAAAAGTGCTGGCCTCGTTATATAAAGCTTCGATGGTTTTGGAGCCTGCTTCCATGCGGAAATCGACACTGGCAACCTTTATTTTGGCTGAAGGATCTTTTTTACCTGCTATTTTCAGAATGTGGTATCCAAACTGTGTTTCTACCTTTTTAATATCTCCAACAGTGCCTTTTAAAACGGCCTCGTTAAATTCGGTTACCATGGTTCCTTCGGCAAACCAACCCAGATCGCCTAGTTTTATTTTTGCTGATTCATCATCGTTAAGTGTGACAGCCATTACTTCGAAAGCGGCAGGATTTTTCTGTATCACGTTCAAAATACTATCAGCCAATTTTCCGGCAGCTTCGCGGGTACGAGTTGCAGTTTTGATAGGGGTGCCTGCATATGAAACCAGAATATGGCTGGCCTTCAGAGAATCGGGTTTTACCTGGCGATCCACCACTTTAAATATGCGATACATTCCATTATCTTCGGTTGGCTGTAAAACCTGTCCAACAGGAGCATTAAACAGCATTGAATCGATCATAGGCGAAAATTTGCCCCGCTTATGCCAGGTACTGTCGTAACGGTTATCGGAGGTTGAATTTACAAATCCGGCAATATCGGTAGCAACCTGGAATTCAGTGTATGCTTTCTGAATATTTTGATTCAGGAGGGCTTTGTCCTCAGCCGACATTTTAGGTTCGAAGAGCACATATTCCAGATCACGAACTGGTTTGTCCTGTTTGTACTTATACTTGTTTTCGGCATAGTATTTTTCGTAATCGGCATCCGTAATTTTTACGGCACTATCAGGAACCATCTGGTACGACATACCGGTTATACGAACCTGAGCCATAGTATTTGCCTCTGTGTAATTGCGTTTAGCAAATGCAGTGGGCACATAAAATGCTTTGGTGATCAGATTGTTGTATTTTGTCGACTGCCTGTCGCTTTTGATTGCTTTTTCCATCAACAGGTAGCGTTGTTTCATTTCAGGTTTAACCATCTCGGTATTGTCGAGATTCTGAAGGAAATTATTTACTGCTTTCTGGTCAAATTGTCCGGTTTTAGGATCGGTAAAACTTTGAACAATATATTGATGAGGATTTTTTCCCCTGATAAGATCATCAAGTTCTTCGATAGAAACTGATACGCCAAGCTCATCGTATTGCTCGTTCATAACAATTTCGTTTACTACCTGCTGCCAGGTTTGCTGGCGTACCTGGTAATTTTCTTCTGCAGTCAGATTTTCTTTTCCGCTGTTAGCTTTCTGCATCTCGCTGTTCTCTTCAACTCTTTTGTTGAATTCAGTAATCGAGATTTTCTCACCTGCAATAATACCTATTGTATTGGACTGCTTTCCTTTCTTGCGCTGAAAATCGCTAAGAACGAAAAGAAGAAGTGCAATACCAATAATAGCTACCAGTAACCAGTAATGTTTTCGTATTTCGCCAATAATTGCCATTTGTATGTAATTTAATAGTTTTCGTAAAAAGAGGTGCAAATTTACAATAATTCCTCAGTTGGAAAAATTATTTTTTCATTCTTATCGCATCCAGCCCATTTTGAAAGCCTTTAAGTATGAATCCATTACCTAAATCCGGAATAAATCAGGCTTTTCCTTCAACACTGAAAGGTTGAATCTTGAAAAATACTCAGCTGTTTACGCATCAATTTTCAGCAGCACTTTGTCGATCCTGCTGCCTGATGCTTCGAGGATTGTAAATGTAAAGCGTTCAATTTTAATCTGTTGATTTTTTCAGAAAGATGTTCCGGGTAGTTCCAAAAATTGAAGCCGGTTAAAGTAATTCCATACAGTTGAAGGATGGGAAAACGTATGTTTACCAGTCATAGCTTTTTTTGAGTATTTTTGTAAAAACAATATGAGTATGGAAACATTAATAGTACATCTAGACAAAAGCGTCAGCAAGGCTAAAGTGAAAGAAGCTTTAAAAATGCTGAAAGGGATAAAAAGTGTTTCAGATAGATTAAGCCGTTCCGATTTCGAGGAACTAGCCGACAACTTACTTATTAAAGAAATGAAAAAGGCGGATAAAAGTGCTTTACTTTCCTACACAGAAGGCAAGAAAGAATTTGCTGCTATTAAAAATCGTTTGAACGAATGATTGTTATATATCGAAAATCATTTTTTAATGATGTTGGCCTTATTATCAAACTAAAACATGTTATTGATATTGAATTTATTACCGAAATGGCAAATAGTGTTTCGGTACCAATTGATATCCCAGGTTTTAAATGGCTACGGCAGTACCCTGATATGGCACGGATCGAAGTTGCTCCTTTTCGAATAGGTGTGCAGGTAATAGGAGACACAATAATATTTAAGCGTGTACTTCACCGCTCTTTATTTTATACGCAATTTCCATAAGTGCCTGAATATATATAATATATAAAATGCAAGCCTGATATTGTATATTATCAAGCGCAAACAAATTTATTGATAAACAGAGGGCAGTAAAAACATAACTTCTGAGACAACCTCAATTAATAAGCAATAATTAATTTTGCACATGAGGTATTATTTCATGTGATTTACAAATACTTCCTTAGGCAGTAAAGATTATACTATTTACAACATCTTTCCGCCACACTCCGTTAGGGATATTGAGCTGAAGACTGATGACTTCA
>CAIJPI010000211.1 GCA_903822525.1 uncultured Bacteroidales bacterium
ATCCGAAATCCCACATCCGAAATCCCACATCCCACCTCCGAAATCCGAAATCCGAAATCCCACATCCGAAATCCCACATCCCACCTCCGAAATCCGAAATCCGAAATCCCACATCCGAAATCCCACATCCCACATCCCACCTCCGACATTTTTTATTTTTAACTTTAGTACATTTGTATCAGAATCCGCAAATTGAACAAAATGGCTCTTTTTGAGTTCTTTTTAATGCTTTTTACAAAAGACAATTCTTCACAGGAAATATATTTTTAAAACTTCACCACTGTTGAAAACTGAACAATCAATATACACCGGCGCAGGTTCATGGGAAACAAAAAGTAATAACAACCTTGGTGCAATTGCCCAGCTTGTTATGGTATTCGGAGACAGGGACTTATTGAAAGAACAAAAGCATTTCGATTCAGTAAGGACCATGTATCCCCTTGCTGAAATTGTTGGGTGTTCAACCTCAGGCGAAATTTACAAGGACGAAATATACAATAGCAGCATTGTATGCACTGCCGTTTATTTCGAAAAAACAAGTATCAAAATCGCTGTTGAAAAAATAGCTTCTATGGCCGACAGTTTTGCTGTTGGCGAAAGGCTTGTCGGACAGCTCGAAAAAGAGGGCCTGAAGCATGTCCTTATTTTATCCGAAGGCCTTACTATCAACGGAAGTGAACTTGTTAAAGGTATTAATTCAGGGCTCAACGATAGCGTATCCGTTACCGGAGGCCTTGCCGGCGATCAGGCCGATTTTAACGAAACACTGATTGTTTATAACAAGCCGGGCGTAAAAAATATTGTATTGGCTGTCGGGTTTTACGGCGAAAGTATTCAGATAGGCTATGGTTCAGAGGGTGGTTGGGATTCGTTTGGGGTCGACAGGCTTGTTACCAGATCGGTATCAAATGTCTTGTACGAACTCGACGGGCAGCCGGCGCTTAAACTCTACAAAAGATACCTTGGAGCTCAGGCTGACGAACTTCCTGCTTCGGCCTTGTTGTTCCCGCTGAGTTTTGTACCGAAAGATTCGAATATTCCGATAGTAAGAACAGTATTGTCAATTGATGAAACCAACGGCAGCATGACATTTGCCGGCGATATTCCCGAAGGCTGCACAGTGCGGCTTATGAAAGCCAGTTTCGGAATGCTGGTGGATGGCGCCAATAATGCGGCTGAAATGGCAAAAATAAGTCTGAATAAAAGCACACCCGATCTGGCTATTCTAATAAGTTGTGTAGGCCGGAAACTTGTAATGAAACAGAGCGTTGAAGATGAACTTGAGCGTGTACGTGATGTTTTGGGCGATTCTGCAGCAATTGCAGGATTCTATTCGTATGGAGAGATAAGCCCGGTAAAACCTTTCGATCAGCATTGTGAGTTGCATAATCAAACCATGACCATTACCTTATTTAAAGAGGCTTAGTCCACGCACCTGATGGAAAAAAAACTCAACAAACTACTCTTACGACAAATCAAGCGACATTTCGGAACAATTGAGAATTTTCCGGCTGAGCTTGCAGTTTTCCTGGATGACATAAACACTTCATACGAAAATTTAGAAGCTGATAACCATATACTTCAGAACTCACTCGAGATCAGTTCGCAGGAACTAAGGGAACTGTATTATAAACAAAAGAAGGACTCTGAAGTTCAGGCGCTGGAGGATCAGCAGAAAAATAGCGAGCGGCATCAGGCTATCCTTCAGACCGCTATCGACGGATACTGGTTAACGGATTCGAAGGGGCGGTTTCTTGAAGTAAATGACAGCTATTGCCGGATGAGTGGCTACAGCGAGATGGAATTACTGGCAATGAGTATTTCCGATATGGAAGCCAATGAAGACACAAGTGAAACAGTCAGACACATAGCAAAAATTATTGAAGAAGGCGAGGGTCGCTTCGAGTCGCGACACCGGCGTAAGGATGGCACTTTATATAACGTCTCAATCAGCGTGCAGTTCAAAAAGGCCGATGGAGGTCATTTTGTTGTTTTTATACAAGATATCACCGAGCGTAAGAAAGCCGAGAAGCTTCTTAATGAGACCAATTCCTATCTCGAAAACCTTATCAATTATGCTAATGCTCCTATTATTGTTTGGGATCCCCAGTTCAGGATAACCCGCTTTAACCATGCATTTGAATCACTGACAGGACGCTCTGAAGCTGAAGTCAGAGGGCAGTCGCTCGAAATACTCTTCCCGCCTGCACTGGCTGAAAAATCGATGGGGTTAATCCATAAAACGATAGCCGGTGAACGCTGGGAGACAGTTGAGATCGAAATACAACATGCCGACCAATCGACCCGTACCGTGCTCTGGAACTCGGCTGCGCTTTTTGAGCCGGATGGAATTACACCGCTTTCAACTATAGCACAGGGGCAGGATATTACATCTCGTATTCGTGTTGAAGACAGGCTCCGACAGCTCTCCCAGGCAGTTGAGCAAAGCCCTGTAACCATTATGATAACAGACAAAAGAGGTGCTATACTATACGTTAATCCAAAATTTACCGATTTAACCGGGTACAGCCTGGATGAAATCATCGGTAAGAATCCGCGTATCCTGAAATCGGGGTATACCTCGTCCGAAGAATATAATAAGCTGTGGACAACAATCCAATCTGGTGGTGAGTGGACTGGCGAGTTTCATAACAAAAAGAAGAATGGCGATTTATACTGGGAGTCGGCTAAAATTTCACCCATTGTAAATGCTCAGGGTGAAACCACTCATTTTCTTGCAGTTAAAGAGGACATTACCCGGCGCAAGCAGGCCGATGAAGAAATAAAGCTTAAAACGGAGGAACTTGTCCTGGCTAATGCCGAAAAGGATAAATTCTTCTCCATTATTGCTCACGACCTGCGCGGTCCCTTTCATGGGTTTATGGGTCTGACCCAAATCATGGCCGAGAATATTACAAGCATGACCATGGACGACCTTCAGGAGTTGGCATCCATCATGAAACAATCGGCAGCAAACCTTTTCCGCTTATTGGGAAACCTGCTCGAATGGTCGAGCATGCAGAGAGGTATCACTCATTTTAATCCTGATTCTTTCCTGCTTCAACCTAAAATAACAGGGATACTGGCATTGGCCCAGGAGGCAGCTAGCCGTAAACTCATCACCATCAGCTACGATATTCCTTCCGATCTGTCGGTTTATGCCGATAACAATATGCTGGAAGGTATTCTGCGAAATTTAGTGACCAATGCTGTGAAGTACACTCCGAGAGGAGGAAGTATTGTCATCTCCGCAAATACACTTCCCGATCGTTCGGTCGAAATTTCGGTTAAGGACATGGGTATAGGTATGGATAAAAACCTGATCGACACCATTTTTGTACTTGGCGTAAATACCAGTCGCGAAGGCACCGAAGGTGAACCCAGCACGGGCCTGGGCCTGATCATCTGCAAGGACTTTGTCGAAAAACACGGGGGCCGGCTTTGGGTTGAGAGTGAAGAAGGCAAAGGAAGTACATTCCACTTTACACTGCCTGCTGAAAATGCTCCGAAGCGAAAGCCTGATCTTGTAAATCCTGTTTTAACTGTTGACCCTTCGTTCTCAGATAGAAAACTGAAAATTGTAATTGCCGAAGACGATGAGGCAGCCCAGGTACTTTTGGGGATAGCAGTCAAACCCTTCAGCCATATGATTATTAAAGTAAATACAGGTATAGCTGCAGTTGAAGCCTGCCTGAACAATCCCGACACCGACCTGGTGCTTATGGATATTAAAATGCCGGAAATGGACGGATACGAAGCTACACGGCAGATCCGTCAGTTCAATAAAGATGTGGTGATTATTGCCCAAACAGCCTATGGGTCATCGGATGACAGGGATAAGTCGCTGGAATCAGGATGCAATGATCATATTATGAAACCGATCAATGTGCCAGATTTGAAAGATATTATAAACAAGCATTTAAAGTTTTGAATATCTCCTCTAAGTAAGATATTCAATCAATTGTCGTGTTTTTTATCCTCAATTCCATGACGTGTCAGGTCCATTTTTATCATATAATTAGAAAAATTTAGCCGCAGAGAACCGCAAAGGTATACGCAGAGTTGCGCAAAGAAACTATTATTATTGACTCTGCGGTTCTTTGCGTCTCCTCAGTGTTCTTTGCGTTTTATTTTTTAGACTTTTAAAAATCTTGGTTCTGTTTAAGGAAAATGTGGAAAATCATTTGTGCTCAGTGCAAAGTGCTCAGAGAGTATAATGCAGACAAGCTACAGGAGTGATAAATACAAATAAATGATGCTAAGCACATAGCACTACGCACAATGCACTATACAACAGAATCAATTCCTGCTACAATATTATAAAACAGAACCAAAATCTTTTAGTAATGGCGGTGCAAAGTGCAGGTAAAGAAACAATGAATGCGACATTAACATATTCCTTTAACGTATTAAAATTCAGATGTTTCTAAATAGCATTAAAATTATTTCTGAAACTAGCTGCTGAATGCAATTTATAGTACTTTTGACATGGGTTTTTCAATACCCGTTTCATCTGCAAAGGGATGCCACCGCCTTTGCAAACTAGTACAACTCTTTCTCTGATCGCAACTTCAATTTAGGATATTTTGCCCTTAAAAGCAAAAGGCTTTGGCAATCTAAGCCGTCGCCATGTTTTTTACCCTTGCCGGAAATTATTAACAATTTTCGTTCTGAAAATCCGGGGATCAGGCACTTAATTATTATTTATAAGTACAAACGTACCTGCTGCTTTTTGTATAACTGTATAAAGTTAACGTAAAAAAGCAACAGCTTGTGTATTCTATATCTGTGTTCTGCCATTTGATAGGCCGTTACAATAGTTTATTCAGAAGCATTACTAAAAACAGAAAAATGAAAGTTAAATCAAAAGGTCAAAATTCGGAAGCTGAAAGGGACGCCAACATTCAGTTCAGCGAAATTTTTAACCTTAACGATTTTCAGCACCTGCAGGATTTACTATCGGATGCTACCGGTGTTGCTTCAATTATACTAAATCCGGATGGAAGTCCGCTAACCCGCCCTTCTAATTTCTGCCGCTTGTTTTCCGATATTATCCTTAAAACAGAAAAAGGATATGCCGGCTTTTATGGCACAGAACCTATAGCTTTATCCTCCAACCCTGTAAGATTGGAGGTTCAGTCCTCACTTAACGGGAAATTCTGGAAAGCCAGCACCGAAATTATTGTTGGTGGAATACATATTGCCAGCTGGATACTCGGGCAGGTTCGCAATATGGATTGCAGCGAAATGCAAATGGAGCAGTATGCAGGCGAAATAGGAGCCGAAAAAACCGGTTTTATGGAGGCGCTTAGCGATGTTCCTGTTATGTCGGCTATACAGTTTGCAAAAATTTCGAAAATGCTGTCAGCCTTTTCGGCCGAACTAAGCCTGAAAGCAAGCCATAACCTGCAACTGCAAAAGCAAATAGCAGGGCATAAGGAGGCGACAGCGCAGTTGCACGACAGCGAAGAACGCTACCGTATTTTAACGCAAACAGCTAACGAAGCAATAATTACTTCCAATGCTGAAGGGATAATTACAGGCTGGAATCTGGGTGCCGAAAAAATGTTCGGGTATACCGAAGATGAAATCAGTGGGAAGCTATTAGCCGCCATTATGCCCTCTGATTATATTGAGCTGTTTAAAAAAGGTATCCAAAATGTGGCTCTGGGCCACGAAAGGCATATAACCGGTAACACCGTTGCGTTACACGGGTTGCATAAAAACGGGTATGCGTTTCCGCTCGAGTTATCGCTGGCTGAATCCGAAATCTCATCGGGCAGAATCTTTACAGGGGTAATACGCGATATCACCAAACGCAGGCAGGTAGAGGAAGCACTCTCCAATGAGCGCATGCTGTTGCGCACACTAATCGATAATATTCCGGATTCGATATATACCAAGGACCTGCAATGTCGTAAGACCCTGGCTAATATCGCTGAAATGCATAACATGGGCGCCTCTTCCGAAGCTGAGATAATTGGTAAGGATGATTTTGATTTTTACCCTGCCGAACTGGCAGAAAAATTCTTTGCCGACGATCAGTCTGTAATCCGTACCGGCTTGCCTGTGCTCAACAGGGAAGAATTTATTCTCGACCAGCAGGGTAATAAACGCTGGCTGCTTACCTCAAAACTCCCTTTACGCGACAAGGATAATCAAATCATAGGGCTGGTGGGCATTGGTCGCGATATCACCACCAGGAGAATTATCGAAGATACTTTACGCGAAAGCGAAGAGAAATACCGCCTCATATTCGAACACTCGCCTATGGGCTTGTTGTCGTTCGATACCAAAGGAATTATTGTAACCTGTAATACACGCTTTGCCCAGATTATCGGGAGCCCGATCGAAAATCTGATTGGTATGGATATGCTCAGGCTGCCTGATCAGAAGGTAGTAGCTGCCATCCGTAGTGCCTTGAGCGGAGCTACCCAGACTTACGAAGATGTGTATACTTCCGTTACAGCAAACAAGGTTTCGATGGGAAGAGCACTTTTTTCTCCTGTTATCGGTAGCAACGGTCAGGTAAAGGGAGGTATCGGAATCATCGAAGAGCTTACCGATCGCAGAAAAGCCGAAGCCGCATTACGCGAAAGCGAAAATAAATACCGGGTCATTTTCGACAATGTTCAGGATGTTTTTTATCAAACCGACCTAAGTGGTATCATACTCGAAATAAGCCCTTCTATCAAACATTTTGCTGAATTTGATAGAGTAGACATGATTGGCTCACCAGTATACAGCATGTATTATGATCCTGATGATCGTGGAAAACTGATCGAAGCCCTGATGATAAACGGCGAACTGAGGGATTATGAACTGATGCTTAAAACCAGGAAAGGTAAAATTAAGTATGTTTCAATAAATGCTAGCCTGATACGTAATGCCGATGGAGAGCCGACCCATATTAATGGTGCGCTCAGGGATATCACCGACCGAAAGCTGGCTGAGGCCCAGCGCGAACAGCAATTGCATTACACCAAAGCGCTAAACAAAATAGCTGAAGTTATAATTTTTAAAAATAACAAGGACGAAATACTCGAAAATGCAAACCGTATTATTGGCGAAACGCTCAAAGTTGACAGGGCATTGATTTACGATGTTTCATTCGAAAAGAAATATATTACCGGCCTTTGCGAATGGGTTAGAATGGATCACCCTGACATTGCCATCACCAAAGGCGAATATCCACTGGAGATGTTTCTCAGCCCTTTCGAGGAAATAAGGAGAAATCAAAAATACCTACATAGCCAATTCGATGCAGTAAGCGAATTTTTCGCCCGCGACAAATCGGGAGAGATGCTGCATTCGCATTTTAAGATCAAAAGCCTGATATGGTATCCGTTTGCTTTTTACGATCAGGGTTATTTTTTGTTTACGCTGAACCAAATCCTCGATCAGAGGCAATGGACACAGGATGAATTTGAATTTCTCGACTCGGTGGCGAACCAGGTAAGCCTTGCGCTTATTAAAATAAAGCTGCTGGATGAAAGAAACCAGGCAGAAGCCTTGTTGCGTGATAGCGAGGAGCAGAACCGTACCATCATTCAAACTGCAATGGACGGATTCTGTTTGGTTGATTTGCAGGGGAAACTTCTCGAAGTTAATGAGACCTATTGCAGGATGAGCGGTTACAGCGCCCCTGAACTTCTGTCAATGCATCTTACAGATCTGGATGCCAACGAACAGGCACAAGAAACGGCCCGCCAGATACAACAGGTTATTTTAAATGGCGAAAGCCGCTTCGAAACATATCACCGTCGTAAGGATGGAAGTATTTTTACTGCCGAAATAAGCGTTCAGTACAGGCCTTCCAATGGCGGGCAAATGGTGACATTTATCCACGATATCACCGATCGTGTTAAATCCGAAGGAGAACTTCGGCATAAAAACCAACAGCTTTCGCTGCTAAATGCCGAAAAGGACAAATTCTTCTCTGTTATTGCTCATGACCTTCGAAGCCCTTTTCATGTTTTTATGGGTCTGACGCAAATTATGGCCGAAGAACTGCCAAGCCTTACCATGGACGAAATTCAGAATATGGCTGTACTGATGCGTAAATCATCCGCCAACCTCTTCAGACTGCTTAGTAACCTGCTGGAATGGTCGAGTATGCAAAGGGGATTAACTGTGTTTAAGCCTTCATCTTTCCCGCTTGAACAGAAAATTTTAGAAAGCCTGGCCCTAGTGCTCGAAGTGGCCAACAGGAAAAGGATAACCCTGAATTTTGATATTACTCCCGGATTGATGGTTTTTGGTGACGGAAATATGATAGAGGGCATACTACGGAATTTGGTGACCAATGCCACAAAATTTACTCCGGCAGGGGGGCATGTACTGGTTTCGGCACGGTTAAATCCTGAAAACATGATCGAAATTGCTGTAAAGGATTCAGGCATAGGGATGAATCAGCTCATGATTGACCGTCTCTTTATTCTTGACGAAAATACAAGCCGCGAAGGCACCGAAGGAGAACCCAGCACAGGCCTGGGACTTATCATTTGTAAGGATTTTGTCGAAAAACATGGTGGCCGTTTATGGATCGAAAGCCAGATTGATAAAGGAAGCACCTTCTATTTTACTATCTCCCACAGCACTTCACCCGGCGATATGAAAGGGATAACAGAAAGAACCAAAGTGGGGAAAATAACCAGCCATGGTGGGAAACTGAAAATATTAATCGCCGAAGACGACGAATCGTCCGAAATGCTTATCAGGATGACACTTAAGGTATTCAGCAACGATATTATTTGTGTGCTTACCGGCCTCGATGCGGTTGACGCCTGCCGCACTATACATGATATCGACCTGGTAATGATGGATATTAAAATGCCAGTTATGGATGGATTTGAAG
>CAIJPI010000212.1 GCA_903822525.1 uncultured Bacteroidales bacterium
CCACCCGGGTGATAGCGGGCAAAGTCGCCGGCGGTGAATCCTCTGCATTCGAGTAAAGCGACTGCAAGGGCATCGCCCATTACCAGTTGTGCGGTGGTACTTGATGTTGGCGCCAGATTGTTAGGACATGCTTCGCGGGGAACAGATGAATCCAGAATAATATCAGCCTGAAGCGCGAGGTAAGAATCGATATTGCCGACAAGTGCTACCAGTTTGTTCCCCATCAGTTTCAGCAAAGGCACCAGTACTTTAATCTCGGGAGTATTACCACTCTTCGACAGGCAAATAATGATATCTTCCTGGCGTATCATTCCCAGGTCACCGTGCACCGCATCGGCAGCATGCATAAAAACTGCCTGGGTTCCGGTTGAGTTTAGTGTAGAAACTATTTTAGCAGCAATATTGGCGCTTTTCCCGATCCCGGTAACCACTACACGGCCATCCGATTGCAGGATAAGTTCAACACACTTTACAAAATCATCGTTGATACTATTCTTAAGCCCTTCGATAGCAGAAGTTTCTTCAGCAATGGTTTGCAGGGCAATCTGCCTGATTTCAGCTGTAGTTTTCAAGATTTATTATTTAATAAGAAGAGGCAAAGATAGCAAGAAAAGCCGGAATTAGATTTGGCAGATTTAGGAGGCTACTATACAGTCTATTAAATTAGCATCTAAAACCATACATGATTTAATTTTATCAACTCATAATTAACCAGTTACAATATAAGAAAAAGGTTTCATACTGTTGAAACTGAAGAATAATCCGAACAGGCAATAAAAAAAATTTAAATTACTGATTGCTTTGATTTTAATTATACTTTTGCACGCTTTTTAAGTCATCAGGCATGAAAAGTTAATACTGGTCGTTTTCCTACAAATTATTGAAGAATCAAGCCAGATCAGTTTATGTTAAAACTGATCAATAAATAAATTCGAACCAGATATTTGCTTATAAAATTTTTAAATGCCTGTTTTTATGACTGTTACACTTATTGAAATAAAAAAAATGCTTTCTGATTTTTTTTTTTGAGATAAACCATAAAGTTGTATTAACTTTACTTAACGCAAGGGGTGCTTCAATATTTAAGCACACCGTCAGCAGATTTAAATCATGGTTGCAATTTAAAGCTTTCATGAACGACAATAACCCGACAAAACAAAGTACCTGTTGTGGAAAAGCAGATGAATTTTGGATGTCGCATGTCAAATTACCAAGTTGTGCTGTTCCATACTCACCAACATAACAAGCACCTGTAAGGGTGCGAATACATGAATAATGCTCGTATAATGAAAAAGAATGAAGATTTCAAGGATTATCCTTTGCAAACCATACTCAAGAAAATTTTTGGATTTGAACATTTCAAAGGAAATCAGGAACCTATAATACGTAATTTACTGGCTGGCAATGATACGTTTGTTATTATGCCAACAGGCGGTGGCAAATCGATGTGCTACCAGTTACCGGCAATGATTTTGCCTGGGACTGCAATTGTTATATCCCCCCTTATTTCGCTGATGAAGAACCAGGTGGATGCTATGCGTCAGTTTGGAGCTGATAAAGGTATTGCCCACGTTTTAAACTCATCACTTACAAAAAATGAGATCACTCAGGTTAAAAGTGATTTAACCGAAGGGAAAACCAAATTGCTTTACGTTGCCCCTGAGTCGCTTACTAAAGATGAAAATGTCGCATTTTTCAGAGATATCAAGATTTCGTTTTATGCCATTGATGAAGCCCATTGTATTTCAGAGTGGGGGCATGATTTCAGGCCCGAATACCGCAGGCTTCGACCCATTATTGACTCCATCGGCCAGGATGTTCCTGTTCTGGCTTTAACAGCCACAGCAACGCCAAAAGTACAGCAGGATATTCTTAAAAGCCTTGGCATGCAGGAAGCTGCACTGTATAAATCATCATTTAACCGTTCGAATCTTTACTATGAAGTAAAGCAGAAAAATGATGATGTAAACAAGGATGTAATCCGGTTTATCAAAATGCATACCGGCAAGTCAGGGATCATATATTGCCTGAGCCGCAGGCAGGTGGAGGAACTTTCGGAGACCCTGGTGGTGAACGGGATTAAAGCTTTACCCTATCACGCAGGCCTTGATTCGGCGATCCGGGTTGAAAACCAGGATAAATTCCTGATGGAAGAATCGGATGTAATTGTGGCTACCATCGCGTTTGGTATGGGTATTGACAAGCCTGATGTTCGTTTTGTTATCCATTACGATATGCCTAAGAGTCTCGAAGGATATTACCAGGAGACAGGACGGTCGGGACGCGATGACGGTGAAGGTATCTGCCTGGCATTTTACAGTTATGATGACATAGAAAAACTTGAAAAATTCAGTAAAAACAAGGGCGTTGCCGAGCAGGAAATTGCCAATCAATTGCTGATGGAAGTGGTTTCGTTTGCTGAATCATCGATGTGCAGGCGCAAACAGCTGCTTCATTACTTCGGGGAGATTTATCAGGAGGAGAATTGCGGTAATTGCGATAATTGTCTGCATCCAAAAACAAAAATTGACGGACGCGAGTATGTTGACCTTGCACTGGAAGCAGTAATAGCTACAAAACAGTTGTGCAAAGCCAAGCATATTGTGAATATACTTATTGGCAAGGTATCATCCAACATTAAATCATACAAGCACAATGAGTTGGATATCTTTGGCAAGGGAATGGAGGAAAGCGAACGTTTCTGGGATGGTGTGCTTCGCCAGATGCTGATTGAACGGCTTGTTATAAAGGACATTGAGAATTATGGCATATTAAAAATCACGCCTGAGGGGCAGAAATTCCTGAAAAAACCTTATGCCGTGATGGTGGCCAAAGATATTGATCCCGAAGAAGGAGAAGATGATGAACTGATGGCCGGTGGAGGTGCCCGCACCAGCACTACCGATAAAACTCTTTTCTCACTGCTGAAAGATCTACGTAAAGAAATTGCACGCAAAGAGAGTTTGCCTCCGTTTGTTATTTTCCAGGATCCGTCGCTTGAAGATATGGCGATACAGTATCCTATAAATATGGACGAACTCCAGCGCATAACCGGCGTAGGTGCAGGCAAGGCTCAAAAATACGGAAAGCCATTCCTGGAGCTGATTTCATCGTATGTTGAAGAAAATGAAATCATTCGCCCTATGGATATGGTTGTAAAATCAGTAATTAATAAGTCGGGACTGAAAGTCTATATTATTACAAATATTGACCGTAAAATATCGCTAGAGGATATTGCAACTGCCAAGAACCTAACTGCTGATGAGTTACTTACTGAAATTGAAAGCATTGTTGATTCGGGCACCAAGATCGATTTAACATATTATCTGAAAGAAACTATTGATCCGTACCACCAGGAAGAGATTATAGAGTATTTTATGGAAGCTGAAACAGATTCAGTGGATTCGGCCCTTAGAAACCTGGGTGAAAACGAATTTACGGAGGAGGAAATCAGGCTGGTGCGCATTAAATACATCTCCGAAGTTGGTAACTAATTCATTGAGTAATACACGTTTTTTTTAACTTCGCAACCTGGTTCCTGTTTTAGCAGGAATCAGGTTGTTTTTATGTAACCTTATTTCTAAATACTATGACCGAAGAACTCAACAACAGTACTGAAAATATCCAAGCAGATGAGCCTGTGGCTCCTATTGCTGAATCGATTTTACCTGTTACCGGCCCCTCTGCCTCAGCAGTCAATAAAATAAACCCTTTGTTGCTCACACTGAATCTAGTGATGCTGGCGGGAATCATTATTCTTTATATTCTGCATTTTACCGGTGCCGGGAGCCGGGGAAGCCAAATTTCCGGAGCCGTAGCAAAAGCAAATAAAGGAGCCATTTCGGTGGCATTTATTAATAACGACAGTATTTTTAAGAACTATGAGCTGGTAAAAAGAATGCGTTTGGAATTTGACGAAAAAGGCAAACGACTTGAAGGGGAAGTAGCTGCACAGCAAAAAGCTTTCGAAAAAGATGCAGCCTATTTCCAGGAACAGGTAGCAAAAAAAGCCATCAGTGATCAGAGCGCCCAGGAAATATACGGGCAATTGCAGCAAAATCAGCAAAAAATTTATGACCTGCGCGACAAATATGCTGCCGAACTGCAACAAAGCCAGATGGATATGAACGAAGCACTGATCGACTCAGTAATGAATTTCCTGCATCGCTACAACGAAAAATACAAATTTGATTATATACTGAGCTTTACGAAAGGTGGCAATATTTTATATGCCAATGACACGCTTGATGTAACCGTTGATGTGCTGAAGGAACTCAACACCGAATACCTGATAAAACACGGGGATAAATAAGAGGACACCCGGGCAGCTAAAGCTTTTGACCCAACTTGTGCAGGTTCACTCCAATGACTGCATAGGGAAAATCACCTATACCAGAGTAGATTTAGTATGAAAAAATGGACTTTTATTCTTTGTATCGTCATGCTGACAGCATCGTGCAACAGTATTTTAAGATCCAGACCCTTAGGTACGCTGAGTGAAAATGAAATGGTATCTGTACTGGTGGATATTCACCTTACTGAAGCTACTTTACGACTTGCCAACGACTCCATTACACGGCTTAATGATACAAATGACATCCGCATCAGGTTTGCACAGGTTTTCAAAAAGCATGATATTCAACCGGACGACTTCAATCAAAGTCTTACATTCTATTTGGAACATATAGAAGAATTGGATAAAATATACATTGAAGTTATTAACCAACTGACTGTGCTGGACGCAACCTTGGTTGAAAAGACCGGCAAAACGGGAGGAAACCTGATGAAGAAATCAAAATACGGATTTCGCAGCAAGAATTTTGGTAATCCGTGGTTCCGCACACTTGACAAATCAACTGATACACTGGAAATGCTATATTTTGATACCGTGAAATATCCTTTCACTGCTGAAGAGAAATTTTTTTCGCCAGCATTAGTACAATAATATTGCACACATCAAATCAACACTTTCTGATGCTATAAATGCGAAAGCCCCGGAGTTTATCCAGGGCTTTTACTTTTAATTATAATGCCGGATTGAGACCCCGGTTAAAGAGTGCGGATGGCAGGCTGATTTTGAGTCAAATCAGAAAATCAGGTTAAGCATAAAAAGCATGTTATTGCCTTGCTGCAGCTGCAACATATGAAATTTTATCACCGCCTGCTGTAATGGAATAGGCCCAGTTCATTGAAGTTTTAGCAACGTTATTTATTTTTCCTATACCTTCAACTGTCCATCCATTACTCAGGTTCTGAGTTGAGACAATAATCTGGTTAGTTGTCACCAAACCTGTAACGCTCACATCCTGTGTACCAGGATTGCCGAAGTTTTCGAGAATTACCTGGCTACTGTTTGAAGGATCTTTTGTAATAGTAACTATATAGCTCTGACCTGTAACGCTTTTAATTGAACCGCTTTCGAGAAACTGCCATACTCCGATGTATGGATCACGGGGATCGTCGCCAGTTGTGGTCTGGTCGGTGGGTTCGCAACCGGTTAAAAAGAAACCGGACAATACTGCTATAAAAAGAAAAAAACTAAAGGGTGCTTTCATAATCAGGGTATTAATTTGTGGTGCAAATTTATTATTTACTTTGGTTCTGCTACAAGAAATTGCATAAAATGTGAAGTGTGGGCTTTTTGCAAACAGTACCTTTATCTTACCTTTATACAAATTTGTATTTAATTGATAATTAGCTCACTCAGCATAAAGTTTTTTAACCATTGAACTCAAGGGATATTCCTTCCTGAAATCACATGCATAACATTCTCTGGATTTACGGAAGTTAAAAGTACTTCATTCCATAAATAAGCTTTCATTATATTAATTGCATTTGTTTAAAAAAGTAAGTTCCCGGAGTTGAGATATCTCGCATTACACGACAATTATTACTAAATATTTTAGTGATTTTGAACCATGAAAGGTTTACGATCGGTAATAGTACCTTCGGCACTGCGCAATACTATTAAATAATATCCATCGCTCAGATTTTCGGTGGGGATAAGGGTAGATGAAGAAGGTAAAACCTTAATGCCTGGTATCAGCAGATTCCCGGCAAGAGAGTATACTTCCATTGAAGAAGGAGAAAAAACAGATGTAGTACAGGTTAGCAGCGTCTGAGCTGGCATGGGAAACAAGGAAAGTATCCTGTTAAATCCTATTATTTCATCTTTACACGAAACCGGAGTATTGCATGTCCCGCCTATGCCGCCGTAGGCTGAAATAATACTATCAAGGTGCTCTGTTGAAGGTGGCCAGATATACTTTTCGGCTATATAAGAATCGGGCAGAATAAGTATAACGGTAGGGTATGAAATAATGCCATAATCGGCTGCTACATTATTTCCATTGCCTTCGGTACCGCTAACTTCGGGATAATGCACTCCGCATACATCTCCGAAGTTTGCAACCCCGGCATTGTCGGCACCCCAGTTAATACCAAGAAATACAACATTGGAAGTATTGCATCCGAAATGTGTATACGATTCGTTGATAAGCGGGGCATAAGTAATACAAGGGCCGCAGGTAATGGTAAAGAAGTCGATTACCACGATTTTATCCTGTTCAAGGTAATCATTCAGATGATGCGTAAGCCCGTTAATATCCTTAACAGTAAAGTTTACTGCGGTATCAAGTGCCGTCTGTCCATGCAAAACAGATGATACCAGCAGAAAGATTAATATGTTAAGCAATGAGCGCATGGTTTGGTGGAGATAAGTTTGGTTTTGGTTGAGAATAAGGTTTTTAATAGTATTTAAGACTTAATGGGTTTCAGAATGTGCTGTGTGCTGTGTGCTGTGTGCTGTGTGCTGGCATACAAGATATTACGAGATATTGAAACATTCTTTTCAGAAAAAATCAGGTATTGAATCAGAAAAAATTGTTTGTTGCATTGTAAGACAAATCCGGGTTAACCTGATATTTCAGCCAGGATACCATCGGCCAGCCTGCTGGCACCAATGCGAAAATAATTGTTATTCAACCATAGGTCACCGGTAATATTTTTCACGAGCAAGTAATAGAGAAGAGCCTGGTCAGGGGTGGAAATTCCCCCGGCGGGTTTAATTCCGATTTTAACGCCGGTTTTGTCAAAATACGTTTTTATAACCTGAAGCATTTCGGCCATGGCTTCGGGAGTGGCGGCAGGTTGAATTTTTCCGGTAGAGGTTTTAATAAAATCAGCACCACCTTTGATTGCCAATTCGGAAGCCAGTTTGATATTGGCGGACGATTGCAGTTCACCAGTTTCAAGAATTACTTTTAGGTGCACCTCGCCACAAGCTTGTTTCATTGCTGCAACCTCATCGATGATCATCTGATTTTCGCCGGCCAGGAATGCACCCCTCGAAATTACCATATCTACTTCGTCAACACCTTCGTCAACCACATATTTACACTCATTTACCCGAAGATGAAGTGGCAATTGTCCTGAGGGGAAAGCACCGGCCACCGAGGCTACGTGCACACCGCTTCCGGCCAGGAGTTGTCTGGCAAGTCTGACAAAGGGAGGGTACACACACACTGCTGCCGGCAATGGCAGATTATACTCGCCGAAACTCAGGGCTTTATGGCATAAATTCATAATCCGTTGAGGATTATCAGTTCCCTCCAGGGTTGTAAGATCGAGCAGGCTGATAATCCGCGAAAGAATTTCATTTCGGCCTGGCAGATCTTTGATCTCTTCCTTAAGATTTTGTATTAATGATTCCATTTTTTTCGAAGGTATATTTTCAGTATGCTTTAAAAGTAGTGTTTTGTGTCTTATGGGAGAATCCTGAATTTCGGACTGGGGGATATCATCAGAATTATTCAAAATAAGATTGTCATGAAAAACAAGCTACAAAAATACTGCTTTCAACAGATAAATGAAGACTGAATTTTTATTATTGTCTTTACTTCTGCGTGCCATTTTCCCGGTTTTTAAAAAATACAGCAAAGCCGACAATAAATTCTGCTTACATGAAGATTTTTCTTCCTTATTAAATATTTTCAAATATAATGAATTGATCAGGCAAGCACAAGAAATTTCCAAGAGAAGACATACACGGATTTCTTTATTTCGTGAATGAGGACAGTCGGTATAATATATGAATATCAGGTATTTATCTATAAAGAAAAGCAAATATTAACTGTAGTGAAAACAAACGAGATCATGCATAATTATTGATTTAAACGAAGATAACATATGCAGTAATCAGAATATAAACTATTAAGGAAGAAATAATTACACAATATATCAAAAATAATTAAAAAATATCTATTACAATTTGTCCACATAGCTATTAACTAATACACTCTACCACTTGTACCACTTGTTTTTCTAGAATTATCTGATTATTAATTATCCGATTAATAAAAGAGGAATTATGAAACGGGATTTATACATACTCCGCAGGCCACATATGCTGTTAAGGCATATGCTGTCTGTTTTCTTATTTATACTCAGCAGTTTTGCAGTAAAGGCTCAGTGCCCGCCGACGGTGGTTTCAATTCCATCACCAGCCAGTGTATGTGTGGGTGATTCAATACATATGGTTTGTTCGCCGGCAACCGGCACAACCTGGCAATGGTACCTGAATGGAGTTGCCATTCCGGGGGCTACTAACAGTACCTGCTATGCTTATGGTGATGGAATATATACCGTGAGGACAGCGGCTTGTGCATTTCCTTCGAATCCTATCAATGTAATAATGAAACCCGTACCTGCCATTTCAATTTCGAGCAGCGCAACAACTTTATGCAGTGGCACTCAGGTAACTTTAACTGTAAGTGCCGGATTAAATGTGAATTGGGTATGGTTCAGTCCTGTTGGAATATTTGGAACAAATACAAATCCTGTTACCCAAACTCTTTCCGTTTCTACTACTTTTCAGGTGGTGGGTGTTGACCAGACCACCAATTGTTCGAATACATCTACCCTGTTTATTCCTGTTGTGCCTCCATTGACTGCAGGTTCAATTCAGTCAAATTCCCAGGTATGTTCAGGAGGAATACCTCCATTAATCACCGGGACATCGGCAACAGGCGGAAGTGGAACATATGCCTACCAATGGCAGATCAGTACAACAAGTGCTGTTGCAGGTTTCGTTGATATTCCGGGCGCAACGGGTTTGAATTACCAGCCGGGAGCCACTTCAGTAACAACCTGGTACAGACGAGTAGTAATGTCGCCCCCATGCCCGAATATTTTTACTAATACTGTTGTTGTACAGGTAAATCCTGCACCAGTGGTCACCAGTGCAACTACAAAAAGAATTTGCTCCGGCACCAGTGTTGCCTATACTCCTACTGCCAATATCGCCGGATCCACTTTTACCTGGACAGGCACAGTCACTACAGGAACTATTACAGGAGTGACAGCTTCAGGAAACGGAACCATCAGTGACATTCTAACTCTGCCTGCAGGTTCGTCAACCACCGGCACAGTAACCTATGTAATTACACCAATCGGTCCTGCGCCAACATTCTGCCCTGGCACTCCTATTAATCTTGTAGTAACTGTTTATCCTACTCCGCTTGTAACAACTACTCCTTTAGTGCAGGATATTTGTGCCGGAGATTTTACCACTCTTGTAGTGCTTCAATCGAATGTTGCTTCAACAACTTTTACCTGGACTGCATCTGCTACAGCAGGACTAAGCGGATACCAGGCAGCAGGTTCGGGAAATATCCCATCCATGCAGATTTTCAGCACTCTTCTGGTTGCAGGCACTGTTACCTATACGATCACACCTCACGGACCGGCTCCCACGAACTGCAACGGACCGGCAGCAACTTATGTGATAAATGTGAATCCATCGCCAAGTATTACCAATATTAGTATGCAGCAGACCATTTGCTCAGGTGCATCAACTATCTTGGTGAGCCTGACTTCGAATATGCCTTCGCCAAATTTCACATGGACAGCAAGCTCAGTTCCTGTAAGTCTGACAGGTTTCCTTGCAAGCGGAACGAATACCATTCCAGTTCAGACCATTACAAACCCTTCGAATGTGCAAGGCACTGTAACCTATGTTGTTGTTCCAAGCGGAAGCATAAATGGCTGTCCCGGGATTCCAAGAAATTACCTTGTTTATGTTAACCCAATTCCAGTGATGACTGCTACTCCGGGTTCACAGGATATTTGCTCAGGTCAGACAACAGGCATTTCGTTAACCTCAAATGTTACCAATACAACTTTCAGCTGGACTGCTTCTGCACCCAGTTCGATATTAGGCTTCAGCAATTCGAGCGGAAATACTATAGCTCAAACCTTAACGAATACCAGCAATGCACCTCATGATGTAACTTATGTTATTACACCTACAAGTAACGGTTGTGCTGGAATTCCGGTAACGGTAGTGGTAACGGTAAATCCTGCCATGACACTTACTGCTGTGCCGGTTGCACCCTTCGTTTGTTCGGGAAGCAATATGGTGATTAATCTCGTTGCAAATGTACCCGGCGTTTCATTTACATGGACCGCTTCAGCAGTTGGAAATGTTACAGGGTACAGCAATGGATCGGGGCCTACAATTTCGCAGACCCTTGTAAATAATGACAATGTTACACGCACAGTCGTTTATGCCGTTGTGATGTCATTAAATGGTTGTACAACATCAGCTACCAATTTTATTGCTACTGTATACCCGCAGCCTGCTTTAACAAATACGCCACTTGCAGCAACCCGTTGTTCGGGCGCAGCTTTTAACCTGGCACTTACTTCGAGTGTAGCCGGTTCATCCTATACATGGATTGCAAACGGCACTCCCGGTATAAGCGGATACTCGGCTGGTAACAGCAGTACCATTAATCAAACTCTGATCAACAGCACAAATACTGCCGGTACAGTTGTATATACCATTACACCATCAGCTAATGGCTGTCCTGGAACTCCGGTTGATTATACTGTAACCGTTAATCCTACACCAAATGTGGTTCCAAGCCTGGCAACCCAATCCATATGCAGCGGAACCTCCACAATACCAGTAAGTTTCTCATCGGCAGTAGCCGGAACCACCTATACCTGGACAGCCAGCCCTTCAGGTGCAGGCATAACAGGATATACTGCATCCGGGTCAGTATCAATTCCATCACAGATAATCAATAGTACATTAACAACACAAGGTACAGTAACCTATATAGTAACACCATCGTATAGCGGATGTACCGGATCGAATGCCAGCCATGTAGTGACTATTAATCCACGGCCTGTTGTTACCAATGCAACGATGTCACAGGCAATTTGTACCGGAGCAACTTCTTCCAATGTAATCTTGCTTTCGAATGTTGCAGGAACAAGTTTTACATGGATTGCAACTCCTTCATCGGCTGATATAACAGGCTTCCAGACAAATGGAGGGAATACTATTCCACCGCAAACTATTTTTAACAGCTCAATCACACCCGGAACTGTTAGTTACCAAATCATTCCGACTTCAACTTTTAGCCCGAACTGCCAGGGAACAACAGCAATTTATACAATTACAGTTAACCCTACACCATCTATAAACAGCAGCCTTATATCAGCCGTTTGCAGCGGACAGCCCTTCAGCTACGCCATCACTTCAGATCTGGCCGGAGGATCCTATACATGGACCAGGGCTACGACACCCGGAATCAGCAATTCACCTGCTGCAGGTTCCTCATCATCAATAAACGAAACGCTCATTAACCTGACAAGCAGCGATATTGTTGTTACTTATGTTCTAACCCCATTCGGTCCGGCACCAACAACGTGTCCAGGAACAGCTGTTAATTTAGATGTTACAGTACGCGCTTTACCGACAGTGAATGCTGGAATCAACTTAACCATTCCTTATGGAACCAATACTTCCATTACCGGTACAGTAAGTGGCGGAACGGGAGCATCATCCTATGTGTGGACACCAAATGCATATATTGCTTCAGGAGCTACCACCCTTGTACCACAAACCATTAACCTGATTGCCAACCGCACTTACACTCTCAGTGTAACCGATGCAGCAGGATGCACAGCAAGTGATGCTATGACTGTATTTATTACAGGGACCGCACTTGCAGCTGTACCCACTGCAACGCCATCAGCTATTTGTCTTGGACAAAGTTCAATTATAAATGCAAACGCTACGGGTGGTTCAGGAACATATTCTTATTCATGGATTTCTGCTCCTGCAGGATTTACATCAACTTCATCGTCAGCTACTGTATCGCCTGTTGTAAATACAGTATACACAGTTACAGTAAATGATGGTTTTAATACAGTTACCTCGTCGGTAGCGGTTACAGTAAATCCATTACCAAATCAATTTGTACTGACAGGCGGTGGCAGCTATTGCATCGGCGGCGCAGGTGTTAGTGTAGGAATTGCAGGTTCACAATCGGGAGTTACGTATCAGCTTTATTGCAACAGCAGTTCTGTTGGAACTCCAATATTAGGAAATGGCGGTTCGTTAAGTTTTGGGAATCAAACCCTGGCCGGTAGTTATACCGTAGTCGCAACCCGTGTTTCGACCGGTTGTTCACTTGATATGGGAAGCAGTGTTTCGGTTTCAATTAACACATTACCGGTTGTAAACGCAGGTGTAGATCAAACTATCCCATTTGGCACCAGCACAACGTTGAACGGTTCGGTTTCGGGCGGATTTGGTGTCATGAATTATTCGTGGACCCCGCTTGCATTTATTGGAGTTGGGGCAAACACACCTACCCCTTTAACATCAAATCTGTACTCAACCACAACCTATACATTAACAGTTATTGATGCCAATGGCTGTGCCGGAAGCGATCAGATGACTGCATCACTCAGCGGAAGTGCCATTACTGTGACTGCTGTAGCCACACCAAACCAGATCTGCGCTGACACTACACAGACACAATTGCATGCAACAGTTTCGGGTGGAGCAGGAACATACACATATTCGTGGGTATGCACTCCTGCAGGCAGTCCAGCCTGGAGTTCAATGCAACAAAATCCTTTTGTATCACCCGATGTAACCACGACCTATACGGTTACGGTAAACGACGGTTTCAATACTGCCATTGCTTCAGCTACTGTTGTAGTAAATCCTTTGCCATTACAATATGCAGTAACAGGAGGCGGAGTGTATTGCTTTGCAGGAACAGGCGTAAGTATTGGACTGAGCGGCTCAGAACCTAATACCAATTACCAGTTATACAGAGGCGGAGTACCCGATGGCCCTGCTGTTACTGGAACGGGTAACCCTATAAGTTTCGGAAACCGCACAGCTGCATTCAATTATACAGTAGTAGCTACAAATAATGTTACCGGATGTATCAACCAGATGAACGGTAGCGCAACTATTGTAATCATTGCTCCTCCAGCCGCATACGTAGTTACAGGAGGGGGTTCCTATCCATTTGGCGGCCCGGGCAGGAATATTGGTTTATCCCACGGCGATGCAGGCATAAGCTACCAGTTATATCGCAACAATATCCCTGTTGGAACTCCTGTTTTAGGAACTGAAACTTCAATAGATTTTGGATTACAAACCCAGGCTGGTACCTATACCGTTATCGCAACTGATTTATCAACCGGATGCACAGCCGATATGAGTGGCAGTGTAAATATTATTATCCTTCCACTACCAATCATGTTCGAAGTTTTTGGTGGCGGTACAATCTGCGCCGGAGCACCAGGCCTACCGATCGGTCTTACAGGTTCTGAAGCTGGTGTAGGATACCAGTTACTGTTCAATGGTTTCCCATTTGGAGCATTAACTCTAGGAACAAACTTTCCATTAACATGGGGTCCATTCACTTTTGCAGGCTTATTTGAAGTTCGCGCTACCAATTCGACCAACGGCGCAACTCAAATGATGCATGACAGTGCAGTGATCGTGGTTAATCCTTTACCAACTATTTTTACTATTAATCCTACAGGATCACAATGTCCAGGCACAATATTACGCCTTAACGGCTCGGAATCCGGATTAAACTATATTCTTCTGTTTAATGGATTCCCAATTGATACAATAGTTGGAACAGGAGTTATCGGCTTCCTTGATTATGGTCCTCAAACTATGAACGGCACTTATACCATCAAAGCTGTAAACCCGGTAACAGGTTGCGAGGCTATGATGAATGGCAGCACCTATATTAGTATAGCACCACAAGTGTTTAATGTAATTCCGGCCGGCATACTGTGCCCCGGACAGATTATCAGCCTGACCGGTTCAGAAGTTGGCGTTAACTACCAACTTCGCTGGAACGGAACTTTTGACCTTGGCAGCCCAGTGGCAGGCACAGGTTCGTTAATTGTACTTGGAACAGCCGGACTTCCTGGCGTGTACTCAGCTATCGCTATTGATGCAACTACCAATTGCGTTTCGTATATGAACGACAGCGCAACCTTGTATCCTGACCCGACTGCTTTCACTATTGTTCCTGACGGAGTTGCCTGTGAAGGTGATATCGTAAGTTTAAACGGTTCACAACTTGGTGTTGATTATGTACTAGTACTCGATAATGCTATCCATCTCGATACTATTTCGGGTACAGGATCAGCGATCAGCTTCGGACCTCAGCTTACAGCCGGTAATTATACAATAATCGCCATTGACCAGACTTCATATTGCCAGTTCGCTATGAATGGAACTGCCATTCTGAACGACAGTCCAATAAAATACACACTTCAACCGGCTGGCATTCAATGCTTAGGCACAACAATCGGCCTTTCAGGATCACAGGCAGGGATTTCGTACCAATTGATGCTGGACGGAGTTTTTAACATCGGCTCAGCTGTTGCAGGGACAGGAAGTGCAATAACCTTCGGTCCCCAGAGCCTTAGTGGGATCTATACCGTAAGAGCTGTAAATGATGTTACAGGCTGTAACACTATGATGTCAGACTCTACCGTTCTCGAACCATTACCCAATACATTCCTGGTTATTCCAACCGGAAACCATTGTGCTGGCACATCTGTGATTTTGAACGGATCAGAAATTAATTTCAACTATATACTTGTATTAAACGGTGCTGTTAATCTGGATACTATTCCGGGAACAGGAAGCAGTTTAAACTTCGGTCCTCAAACTACTTCGGGATCCTATTCCGTAGTGGCTTACAATTCAGTTTCATTCTGTTCAGGTCCAATGACCGGAACCACAGTGATTGATGCGGCTCCCAGTATTTACATTATGACTCCTGCTGGCATTGCCTGCCAGGGTGCAGTTATCGGACTTGTAAATTCAGAATTCGGTGTTAGCTACCAGCTCCGCTGGAACGGAACCACCAATGTGGGAACTCCAGTTGCTGGAACAGGCGCTGCTATCAGCTTCGGCACTCAGACACTTACAGGAACCTATACTATAATGGCTACAAACAGCAACAGCTGTTCGGCAACCATGAACGGAAGCGTTGTTATTAACGCTTTACCGATTGTTTTCACTGTAACACCTTCAGGAACAAACTGTGAAAGCACACCTATCGGGCTTAACGGTTCAGAAGTAAATGTAAATTATGTACTGGTTCTGGATGGCATAATTAACGTTGACACCATTGCCGGAACCGGTGCAGCTGTCAGCTTCGGCGCACAGATCACAGCCGGAACCTATACTGTAATAGCATACAATACGCTTACAAACTGCATGATCGATATGGACGGATCATCCGTTATTGAAGTAGCTCCTGTAGTATATACCATGACTCCTGCAGGTATTGCCTGTCAGGGTGCAGTTATCGGACTTGTAAATTCAGAATCCGGTGTAAGCTACCAACTCCGCTGGAACGGAACCACCAATGTGGGAACTCCTGTTGCAGGTACAGGCGCTGCCATCAGCTTCGGCGC
>CAIJPI010000213.1 GCA_903822525.1 uncultured Bacteroidales bacterium
CAAAAGAACATTAAATAAGCTCCACGTATATGGATACCAAAGTAATATTTACAAAGAAATTTTATTATATAACCTACGGGCTTATGGGCCTTGGAGTTATCGGGCTGGTTTATGGTTTCCTCACTGATAGCCATCGTACATGGGCCAACCTGCTGATGGACAATTACTATTTTCTTTCATTGGCATTAGGAGCAGCTTTCTTTTTCAGCCTGCAGTATATAACGCAATCGGGGTGGTCGGCTATGTTCAGGCGAATCCCTGAAGCATTGATGGCTTATATTCCTTATGCAGGAATCATTATGCTGGTGATGTATTTCGGACTTCATGATATTTACCATTGGTCGCATCCTGACCTTGTTGCTAACGATGAGTTGCTGGCGCACAAAGCACCTTACCTGAATATTCCATTCTTTATGATCAGACTGGTGATCTTTTTCGCTGCATGGATATTGCTTACCCGTTACCTGCGTAAATTATCATTACAGGAAGATGCTTTAGGCAGTAAGGAACTATTCGAAAAAATGGAGTTCTGGTCGAAAGTATTCATTTTTGTTTTGGCCATAACATTCTCCGCTGCTTCGTTCGACTGGATTATGTCGATTGACGCACATTGGATCAGCGGCATTTTTGCCTTTAAGAACTTTGCAGCTGCATTTTACCATGGCACTTCACTTATTGGTTTAATTGCAATTATACTTCATAAAAAAGGCTATTTCAAAGATATGAATGAATACCACCTGCTTGATTTTGCGAGGTATATGTTCGGATTAAGCATCATCTGGGGCTATTTGTATTTTTCCCAGTTTGCACTGATCTGGTTTGGAAATCTACCCGAAGAAACCATTTATTATGCAAGGCGTTGGGAAAACGGATGGATTATCTTCGTTTTCATGAATTTTGCCCTTAACTGGTTTATTCCTTTTATTGTTTTGCTTCCGCAGAAACTGGATAAGAACATCAATGTTGTATATGGTATTTGTATTCTTCTGCTCGTTGGTTTATATACCGATATTTATGAGCAGGTAATGCCTGATTTCCTGGCTTCCCCATCTTTGGGAATAATCGAAATCGGAGTATTTGCCGGACTGGCAGGATTATTCCTGTTCGCATTCGCAAAAGCGCTGGCATCAGCACCGCTGATTGCTAAGAACCATCCTTACCTGGATGAAAGTATTCATCATCATTTGCATTAAGAGATAAAATAACTGCCCTGTATATAAACGCAATACAAATAACCAAGTAGATTATCAGTACTAAGAATTTTGGTTCAGGAATGTAATTATTTCATGCGTATATATTTTTGTTAAGCGTTTAAAATGAGTGTTTTAACAAACAGGTTAAGAGAGTAAATTTTCATGCTCGTACTTCCTCCCAATAATTGCTAATCGGGATTTGTGACATCGGTTGGTGCTTATCCTGTTTTTAAAATCAATTTCATCTTCGTGATTCCGACTTTACGGATACACAGTAAAAAAACGACTTTGTAATAAATTATGCTACTGCTACCAGTTCTTCTTGTCTAATTTCAAGTCCTAGTTCTTTTAGCTTGTTCAAGAGATTATTGACTTGCTTGTTTTTTCGTTTGGGGTTATTATGTAAAATGGGTTCTTTATAAGCCTCTTTGTTTTTAATGATGTGGTATGAAGCAATGATAATTTTGTGACCTACGGCAACAATCGCTTTCTTTTTACCACGTCTGGTAATGAGACTCTGATATTTACGCTTCAAATACCCATCTTTCTTCCGAGTCGCTCCCCATGCACATTCCACTAAGGTAGATTGTAAGTATTTGTTCCCGTGGATGGTGGTTGCGCTTTTTTTTTACCTCCACTCTCGTTATTGCCAGGACTCATCCCGGCCCAACTGCTCAGATGTTGTTCACTGGAAAATTGACTCATGTCGGCTCCTATTTCGCTGATAATACTAACTGCACTATCATAAGCTACTCCTGGTATGGTTTGCAATAATTCTATCTCTACCGAATATTGCTTAGCCATTTCATCTATCTGTCTTTCTATCTTTGCGATGAGCTTTTCTTTGTCGGCCTTGCTCTCTTGAATGACCTGCAACATAAAACGATGATGCTTAGTAAGCCGCCCTTCTAACGCTAATCGAAACTCAGATTTGCTTGCTTTTATCTTCCCATGATAATGCTTTATCAATTCATTAATGTTCGTTTTCCCTGCTATCAAATCTTCAATGATTTTTGTACCTACTGCTCCATCTACGTTGGTAAGAACACTACTTAATTTGATATTCGCATCTTCCAGTATCTTGATGATACGGTTTTTCTCGCTGGAGGCCTGTGCTACTACTTTCTTTCTGTATCGAACCAAGTCCCGCAAATCGCGGATTTCAACCGGAGGGATAAAACTTGGTTTTAACAAACCACTTACCAATAGCTTACTTAACCATTGGCTATCCTGCTTATCGGTCTTGTGCCCCGGCACATTGCGAACGTGTCGGGCATTAACCAGAATAATCTCAAAATCACCTTCTTCAAGAATATTGAATACAGGTTTCCAGTAAACACCCGTGCTTTCCATGGCTACATGGGTAACACTTTCGGATTTGCACCATTCTCTTAACTCTGTCAAAGAACTGGTAAAGGAGGTGAACTCCTTTGTTTCGTATTTGTTTTCACTCTTACGAATGGTGGCTACTATTATGTCCTTATGAACATCTATCCCGCAGCCAACTTTTACTACCTGATCGAAAAGAACCTTTTCCATAACGTTGAATGTTTTTGCAAAGGTCTATATTCATTCTCGGTTGGGGCGATTATTTTTAGCCCATGGGGATTTCATCTGTTATTAATTTGTTTTTTAACGGTCAGATGGAATACGCCAGATTGATCTTAATATCATCTCCGGTTGGTGATTTATTCCAATCATGGCTATTTAATGTGTTTATTTTTTAATTTAGTTCGGCAAGCTCACTATAAATTTTACGGGTCACATGGAATTATTAACGTCTTGCTTATTTTTAAAGGTGTTAATGAGCTAAAGGTTCGCCTGGAATAATCAGCCCTCTGTGAGACAATTTATTGTCATGGCTCGTTTCATCTTTACAAAGCATCAAAGCCCGGATATTGCCGGGCTTTTGCATTTCATTGGTAAGCCTTTTTAACAAAATTTAGCCGGTACTGATTGCAAATCAGCGCCAGCTGGAGGAAATAATTATTGATATCAATCTTAGTAATACTTTTTGTTTCGTATTTTTGTATTACTGTTGATTTTACTTAAAAAACAACCATTATGGACATACAGGCACAAAAAACAATTATAATAGAGCAGTTTAAACAGCTGAACGATATAAACCTGATTAATGCTATCAAAAGCATACTCGATTACGCGATAAAGAAAGAAAAAGATATTTATGACATACCTGAAGCCCATCAGCAAATGGTAATGGAACGGTATGATAAAGTACGTAAAAACCCGGAAAGGCTTTTAGATTTGGACGAAGCTCTAAATACGCTGAAAGCCAAATGAAGAAGTACAAAGTAAAAATTGACCCTGAAGCACTTGCCGATATTCAGAACATTACCAACTGGTATAGTCAGGCACAGGATAAACTTGGTGAAAGATTTCAGGATACTGCCATTTCAAAAATAAAACGGCTAAGCAAAGACCCTCAGATATTCGCTATCAGATACCTTGAAATCAGGTGCATGCAGGTAACGAAATTCCCCTACCTGATTCATTTTTATATTAACGAGGAAACCAATACAGTGGAAGTATTGGCTGTGATAAGTACCAACCGGAATCCTGACATCCGGGAAGAAAAAACAGGTAAGCATATTTAAAAGTTAAAAACTATTGATCGTATACCTGATAAGGACAAGCAAGTAATAAAAAAATATTGTTGTTTTTATTACCAGAGGCAAAATGAAACTTTAGCTCTTTAAAGCAGCAAAGCCCGGATATTATCGGGCTTTGCCTTTCATTGGCATGCCTTTTTAACAAAATTTACCCGGCACTGATTGAAAATTAATGTTCGCAGGGGTTCCCGAAAGGATGGATGTCTATGGCACCACATGTAATTATTTGCGGGGTAGCGGGGGGGGGAGAGCTTACCTGTTCATTAATTCATTTTTCCTAAATCCGATTAATACTCTGTTTTACAGAGTATTATCGTTTTAGGTAAAAACCGAACTATAAAAAGTGAATAAACTTTTCAGGAATTTCAGTTTTCGTTAAACAAAACCTAAGCAATTCTTGTTAATAAAGCGTTAATTAAATTTTATTAAGGTAATATTCATGGTCTGAAATTCAGGCCAAACTATAAATCATTATCTTTCAGGAATAAACCATATACATTGCACAAAACAATTTTATCACAAATGAAAAAAACCATCTCATGGTTTGCACTGCCGATATTGCTGACAGTAATGCTTTTTTATACCAATTTTGTTTCAGCGCAAAATGAAAAGGAACAGGAAGTCGGAATTACTGAACACCTCGATGAATACATACCTTCGGATATTATTCTCACCGACCACACCGGAAAGGTTGTTAACCTTAAACAACTGATCAACAAACCAACCGTATTGTGTTTCGTGTATTACAGGTGCCCGGGTATCTGCAGTCCGCTGATGAATGGCCTTGCGGAAGTTATGGCAGCAACCGGCATGGTGCTTGGTAAAGATTACCAGGCAGTCACCATTAGTATTGATCCCCGCGAAACGTATGATCTGGGAAAGAAAAAAAGGGAATCTTATCTTAAAAAGCTGAAGGGCCAGGATGGTTCGGGATGGACTTTCCTGGTTGGTGACAGTGCCAATGTAGCCAAAGCGACTAATGCACTAGGATTTAAGTATAAGTTTGTAAACAACGAGTTTATGCACGAAGGCGCATTAATGATGATCAGTCCTGATGGAAAGATTACACGATACCTGAAAGGGATAAGTTTTGTGCCTTTTGAGTTCAGGCTTGCATTGGTAGAAGCCTCGGAGGGGAAATCAGCCCCTACAATTATAAAAGTGTTAAAATATTGCTATTCCTACGACAGAAAGACGGAAAGATATTCACTTGACGTTACACGTATAACAGCCACTTTAACCATTATTTTCGCTGTTTCGCTGCTTACATACCTGCTCATTCGTGGACGGAGAAAAAAAACAAAACCTGCTAACCAATAATTATTCAAATATACATGACCGGAAATTCTTCAACTCATCGGCTGCCCAGTTACCTTGAATACCAGGGTAAGTACACCGGAATCCGTTCCTGGATCTTATCTACCGATCACAAGCGTATAGCCCTGCTATACCTGTACTCGCAGATATTTTTCTTCCTGGCCGGACTGGTAATGGGATTATTTATGAAGCTCGAGCTTATTGCGCCCGGGCAACAGATTATGGGGCCCCAGGCTTATAATGCACTTTTCACTGTGCATGGTCTAACCATGATATTCCTTTTTATCATACCGGGACTGGCAGCATCGTTCGGCAACTTTATGATCCCGATTATGATAGGTGCTAAAGACGTTGCCTTCCCTAAACTGAATTTATTCTCCTGGTATCTTTTTATTGCAGGCGCTGTAATTATTCTGGTCGGAATATTTTCCGGCGACGGTCCTCCTGATACCGGCTGGACATTCTATGCACCTTATAGTCTGAAAACAAATACTAATGTGGTGCTTTCTGTTTTCGGGGCATTTGTGCTTGGATTTTCATCGATTCTTACCGGCCTGAACTTTATTGTTACTATTCACCGCATGCGGGCACCGGGAATGGGATTTTTCCGTATGCCTTTGTTTATATGGTCGTTATACGGTACTGCATGGATTCAGCTTCTGGCAACTCCGGTAGTGGGAATCACCTTTCTTATGGTTGTTGCTGACCGTTTGCTTGACATTGGTTTCTTCGATCCTGCCAAAGGCGGAGATCCTGTATTGTATCAGCATCTCTTCTGGATTTACTCGCATCCCGCAGTATATATCATGATTTTACCTGCCATGGGTGCCATCACCGAAATTATTGTTACTTTTTCACGACGGACTGTATTCGGGTACAAAGCCATAGCCATGTCGAGTCTTGCCATTGCATTTGTCGGTTACCTGGTATGGGGACATCATATGTTTACTTCAGGAATGAGCGAAACGGCACGCCTCATTTTTTCCTTCTTAACTTTCCTCGTAGCCATACCGAGCGCCATTAAAGTATTTAACTGGACAGCAACCATGTATAAAGGATCCATTTCACTTGAACCACCTTTCTGGTGGGCGATGGCCTTTATCTTTATATTTATGATCGGCGGACTTACCGGGCTTATTCTGGGAAGTGTTTCCACGGATGTACACGTTCACGATACGATGTTTGTTGTGGCGCATTTCCATTACATTGTGTTCGGAGGTGCGGGAATAGCATTTTTTGCGGCACTGCATTACTGGTATCCTAAAATGTTCGGCAAGATGTACAATAAGAAAATTGCAAACTGGGGACTTATCGGCTTGTTTGTAGGTTTCAACACCACTTATCTGCCTATGTTCTTCCTTGGTTTCATGGGGATGCCACGACGGTATTACGATTATCTTCCTCAATTTGCTGATCTCAACCTCTTATCTACAGTTGGATCATGGGTAATGGCCACGTCATTACTTCTTGTGATCGTGAACCTGCTGCGTGCTAAAAAGGGAACTCCGGAAGAAATGGACAATCCATGGGGTGGTCGTACACTTGAATGGACAATAGAATCGCCTCCTTCGCTCGAAAATTTTGAGGAGATACCCGTTATCGACCGCGAACCTTATGAACTAAAATCTAAATAAACAGTCTATGGAACAACAACATGTAGCACACACAGATCACTTTGATCCGGTTGCATCAAAACTTGGAATGTGGCTGTTTATCTTTACCGAAATACTGCTCTTCGGCGGACTGTTTATTGTTTATTCGGTATACAGGTACAAGCATCCTGTTGAATTTCACCTTGCTGCGGAAGAACTTGATGTAACTATTGGCCTTATCAATACTATTATTCTATTAATCAGTAGTATGACAGTTGCCATGTCAATTACCGCCCTTCAGCTTGGTAATAAAAAACTCACCTTGATATTGTTGGGAACCACCGGTTTGCTGGCACTAGTTTTCCTTGTAAATAAATATTTTGAATGGGGCGCTAAAATTCATCACGACATTTATCCTGGCAGTGAATTTCTTTTAAGCCTGAGTAAAGGCGATATGCTGTTCTTCGGTTTATATTTCTTTATGACCGGACTGCATGCGTTGCACATTATTGCGGGACTAGCCTTGTTAGGCGTAGCCTTCTTTAAAGTGAAAAACGGATCTGTAAATAAGGACCGTATTTCTTTATTGGAGAATGGCGGACTTTACTGGCACCTGGTCGATTTAATCTGGATTTTCCTGTTCCCGTTGTTCTATCTAATACATTAAGCCCTATGAGCGAACATAAAAACCACATATCCTCTTATAAGTCGCAGATAGTAGTTCTGCTAACCCTTATAGTACTCACGGTGCTAACTGTAACGATTACAAGTGTTCACCTTGGTCCGTTCAACACAGCAGCAGCCATGCTTATTGCATCTGTTAAGGCTACTATAGTTCTGCTTTACTTCATGCATCTGAAGTTTGATGAAAAAATATACCGATTTATGGTTACTCTTGTGTTAGCCATTTACGCAGTAGTGATTATCATAACATTTTTTGATTACTTATACCGGCCATAGTTATGTTCTCAGGATACTCAAATTTTTCGGGAGGAGTTGATACCGCTTTTGCTATCATTGTTGGAATCTCCCTTTTCTTCCTTATAGGAATCACTGCCGTTATTATCACTTTTATTATCAAATACAACAAGAAGAATAATCCTGTTGCGTCTGAAATAGAAGGAAGTAATAAACTGGAAATCATCTGGACTGTTATTCCGTTGATCCTCGTACTATTCATGTTCTGGCTGGGCTGGAGTTCGTATATTCCTATGCGGAAGGTTCCTGCCGATGCCATGAAAATTAAAGTAACCGCGCAAATGTGGAGCTGGCGCTTTGAATACCCGAACGGAAAAGTGGAAGATACACTTTATGTCCCTGTTAATAAAGCGGTTGTACTAAACATGGTTTCGCTCGATGTGATTCATAGTTTATACATTCCTGCTTTCAGGATCAAGGAAGATGTTGTTCCCGGCAAAGCAGAAAACTATATGTGGTTCAAATCACTGGTGCCGGGCTCGTACGATCTTTTCTGTGCAGAATACTGCGGATTACGACATTCGTATATGGGCACCATTGTTGAAGTTGTCGATCAGGGCACTTTCGATAAATGGTATGCATCCGCTCCGGTAAAAGTTGACTCAGTAGTGGCTGCAAAACCAGGTTTCGAAGGAAAACTTCTCTCTGAACAAAAAGGCTGTATTGCATGTCATTCAGCTGACGGGACTAAGATAGTCGGACCTTCATACAAAGGAATTTTCGGGCATAAAGTTACTGTTGAAACCAATGGGAAGGAGCGTGAAATTACAGTAGATGAAGAGTATATCAAAAAATCAATACTTGAGCCTGAAGCAGATATCGTTAAAGGATTCCCGAAAGGAACGATGATTTCATATAAAGGGAAGATAACTGATGAGGAACTTGACAAAATAATCGAATACATCAAAACACTAAGTGAAGAAAAGAAATAAGTCCCGCGAATTGCTTCAGGTAATCAGCGAACTGGGAAAAGTCCGGATTTCGGTAGCCGTAGCATTTACTACATTTACTGGCTATATACTTAGCCGCGGCGAATTTGACCGTGGCTTTGTGTTGCCTTTTATCGGCATATTTCTGCTCGCCTGCGGAGCCTCAGCCTTTAACCAGCTTCAGGAAACTGAAACCGACCGGATTATGAAACGTACTGCCGGAAGGCCTCTCCCATCAGGACGAATCGGTAAAACCGGAGCATTTATTATTGCGCTGGTGTATTTTATTTCGGGAAGCCTGGTGCTCTATTTCGGGCCTGGACTTTTGACGCTGATAGTTGGTATCTCCACATTTGTATGGTACAACCTGATTTATACCCCGCTAAAAAGAGTAACAGCTTTTGCTGCCGTTCCGGGATCGATGGTTGGAGCCTTGCCTCCACTGGCAGGCTGGGTTGCCGGCGGTGGCAGTCTGACTGATCCAGGTGCATTGGCTATCGGATTTTTCTTTTTTATGGGTCAGATACCACATTTCTGGCTGCTGTTATTAAAGTTAGGGAAGCAATATGAAAGCGCCGGACTTCCATCGCTAACCCAAATTCTGACCGATGAGCAAATAAAGCGTTTAACCTTCGTTTGGATAGCTTCTACGGCAGTGTCAGCCCTTGCTCTTCCGGTATTCAGGCTTCAGGATAATATCTGGAGCATTTCGCTAATCATACTGCTTTCCGCAATGCTTGTTATAATTTTTATTCCCTTGCTGAATCGCAAAAAGCCATTTAATGTAGGAAAGTCATTCGTGCTCATTAACGTATATTATCTTTTCATAATGTTCGTTATGATTGCCGACAGGCTGGTTTAGGTTGAATTTCATTAATTTCATGATGGATTCTTCAATATCGGCAAAATTCTTCACGATTTCCATTCTTCCATACTCACATATTTAAATATATTCAATCGTGTATTTAAAAATATTGTACTTTTAATCAACCTAATGTAGCATCCTAAACTTCTGCGAAATGAACACTGCCGACTCCGGATTACAAAACATGTACTATCCTTCAAAAGAAGTGATAAAAAAAGCTGTAGTAAAAGACTATGACTTGCTGTATACTAAATCAATCGAGAACCGGGACGAATTCTGGGCAGCAGAAGCAAAGAAACTAGAATGGTATAAAAAGTGGGACAAAGTACTTGATGACAGTGATAAACCTTTTTACAAATGGTTTACCGGAGGTCAGATAAACATTATACATAATGCCCTCGACAGGCATCAGAAAAATGCAACCCGCAACAAACTTGCGATTATATGGGAAGGCGAACCCGGTGATGTACGAACATATTCATACCATGCTCTGAACCGTGAAGTAACCAAGTTCTCAAATGTACTCCGTGCTATGGGAGCTAAAAAAGGGGAAGTTATAACCATTTACATGCCCCAGATCCCCGAATTAGTCGCCGCCATGCTTGCATGTGCTAAGATAGGCGCAGTGCATAGTGTGGTATATGGCGGCTACAGCGTTGAAGCACTTGCCGAACGTATCGAGGATGCAAAAAGCAGGATTCTGATAACAGCTGACGGTGGTTTCAGGAGAGGAAAAGCTACACAGTTGAAAACCATTGCCAACGAAGCAATGAAACGCTCAGCAACCATTGAGGTATGCATTACGGTGAAACGCACCGGGGAAGAGTGCTACATGGAAAATGACCGCGATTTCTGGTATCACGACCTGATGGGTATGCCCCTTGCAAACACCAATTGCTGTACCGAAAAAACAAATGCTGAAGATCCTCTTTTTATACTCTACACTTCAGGAACTACAGGTAAACCCAAAGGTCTGGTTCACACGCACGGAGGATATGCCGTTTATACTGCAACCACTCACAGGTATGTTTTCGACATTAAATCGGAAGATCGCTGGTGGTGTGCTGCCGATCCGGGATGGATCACCGGCCATAGTTATATTGTTTATGCGCCGCTGATCAACGGGGCAACAATTATGATGTACGAAGGCGCTCCCAACCACCCTTACCCTAATAGGTGGTGGCAGATAGTTGAAAAATACGGAATCAATATTCTATACACCTCCCCTACTGCCATACGGGGTTTGATGCGATTCGGATCATCCTGGGCCGACCGTCACGACCTGAGTTCGCTGCGATTACTTGGCTCAGTCGGTGAACCAATCAACCCTGAAGCATGGAAATGGTATTACGAAGTGATTGGTAAAAGCCGCTGCCCGATAATGGATACCTGGTGGCAGACCGAAACAGGTGGTTTTATGATAACACCTTTACCGGTGATGCCGCTTAAACCCGGATCTGCAGCAAAGCCTTTCTTTGGAATTGAAGTTGCTATTGTTGATGAACACGGAACCGAGGTAAAAGCAGGCGAAGAAGGAAATCTGATTATTAAAAGTCCATGGCCGGGCATGGCTCGGACTATTCTGGGCGATCCGGATCGGTTTGTTGAGAAATACTGGGAGAAATATGCAACCCAAGGCTGGTATCTTGCCGGCGATTCAGCCCGAAAAGATGAAGATGGCTATTATTGGATTATCGGCCGCATCGATGATGTAATAAAAGTAAGCGGTTATCGACTGGGCTCTGCCGAAATTGAAAGTGCACTTGTAAGCCACCCCATGGTCACAGAAGCGGCTGCCATCGCTTTACCCGACGATCTTCGGGGAAATATAATACACACCACAGTAATTCTCAGAAATGGCGCTACGGGCAGTCCTGCACTGGCTGAAGAATTGAAAACACACGTGGAAAAAGAAATCGGGCCCATAGCACGACCGGCATTTGTTGAATTTGCTGATTCTCTCCCAAAAACCAGGTCAGGGAAAATAATGCGCAGGGTAATCAGGGCACGAGCATTGGGACAGGATACAGGCGATTTGACTGCACTCGAAGAGTAGTGCTGAAAGAAATTTTCCGTAAAAATTACAAGCAGAACTTTATTGTTGGATTAATCACTCAATAACATATTTTGCTATGGTAAAAACTGTATTTTTGGGCTCCAATCCAAAAAATATGAAAACTCTGTTTTTTATTTTCCTGATCTCAGCTTTTATAAGTGGATGTGCAGGAAAATCGTCAGAAACTGACAAAACCGCCCAATCTGCAACAACAACTGTTGCCAACAAAACAGTGACTCTGGCTATAGAAGGCATGACCTGTAGCGGATGCGAAAATACTATTCAGGAAGTTGTAACAAAAATCCCTGGAATTACCGAAATAAAAGCTTCGCACCTGGATTCAACAGCCGTTGTGAGCTTCGACTCAACAAAAACCTCAGTTTCAGCTATTGGTGATGCTATAACTGAAGCAGGTTATGACTTTAAAGGAGAAAAATAAACTCTATCCTCGTTTGTAACCAAAATAGTTTTTCAATTTGATTCAGTATAACCCTTTGCATCCTAAATAAATAGGAATGGAGGTGAATCCTTAAATCCATGAATTAATCCTCATGGATTCTTTTACGTATATCTTCAAATCTGTAATCATTTCCAAATAACACCCACCCCGTTTTTCATGAGAAAAATCATACTCTTTCTTTCTGCTATTGCAATGCTTAGTTCATTTTCGCAACTTTCGGCCCAGCAAGTAACAGCTCAGGCTGATTCATCGCAATATCCATACTGGATATCAATGATGCAGGATCCTAATGCTAATTTTTTCCAGACACAAAATGCTTTTACGCAGTATTGGGCAAACCGTCCGATTACAAAAGGTTGCGGATGGAAACCATTCAAACGATGGGAAAGTCAGATGCAAAACCGCGTGAGTTCCGATGGCCATATGCCGGCACCTGACGAAGTTATGAATGCATATAACTCGTATGTATCACAACATGATAATTCAAGCTCGCTGGCAGGCACATGGATAAGCCAGGGTCCTTTCGACCTGCCGTCAAAAGGATATAAAGGCCTGGGTCGCATTAATGCCATTGCATTTCATCCTACCAACCCTGATATCATATATATTGGCGCTCCGGCTGGAGGACTTTGGGTAAGTACATCAGGAGGTAATAACTGGACCACAACAACTGATGTTTTACCTACCCTGGGAGTCTCAGCCATTGCTGTTGACCCTGTCAATCCTTCAACAATATATATAGGAACAGGCGACCGCGATGCTGGTGATGCTCCGGGCGTTGGAGTTATGAAAAGCACTGATAACGGAACTACCTGGCAAATGTCGAACACTGGGATGGGAAACAGGATTGTTGCAGATCTTCTGATTGACAATTCAAATCCGCAGATTCTTTATGCAGGTACAACTTCCGGATTTTTCAAAACTACAGACGGAGGTAATATATGGGTTCAAAAAACGGGTTCCTTCAAAGACATTGCATTTAAACCCGGGAACAACTACATTATCTACGGCACCCAGAATGGCAATTTCTATAAATCAAGTGATGCCGGAGAGAACTGGATACAAATTACAGCAGGATTACCTGATGGCGCGCGTGGAGTTATCGCTGTTACACCTGCAAATCCGGAAATGGTGTATTTCCTCCTCGCCAAAAGCGATGATGGGTTCAAAGGATTATATCGTTCAACTGATGCCGGACTTACTTTTACAGAAATGTCGGTTTCACCTAATATTATGGATTGGTCGTGCGATGGATCCGGCACTGGTGGACAAGCTTGGTACGACCTTTCTTTGGTTGCTGACCCCGTTAATGCCAATATTATTTATGCCGGAGGTGTAAATGTGTGGAAATCGTCAAATGGCGGCGCCAACTGGCAGATTAGCGGCCACTGGTATGGAGGATGCGGAGTTCCGTCTGTACATGCTGATCAGCATATATTCACCTTTAATCCGATTAATAACAGAATTTATATCGGAAACGACGGAGGCATTTACTATACCGGAAACGGCGGAGCACAATGGCCCGAAATAAGTACCGGACTTGCAATAAGCCAGGCATATAAAATTGGCCAGAGCGCTACAGCTGATGATCTGGTAGTGAATGGATACCAGGATAACGGAACTTCTTTATTTAATGTGGACAGCTGGACAGCTATCGGTGGTGGCGACGGAATGGAATGTGCCATCGACCAGTCCAATTCTGATTATCGCTACACTACCGTATATTACGGCGCAATAAACCGTGTAATAGGATACAATGCACAGCAGATTGCTGGCAACGGAGTTAACGGAATTACGGAAGAAGGGGCATGGGTGACTCCATTTATTATTGATGAGATTGATCCTAACATAATGTTTATCGGGTACAAAAATGTGTGGCGCAGTGTCAACATCAAAAACTCTTCGGCCTCGGGTGTTAAATGGAAAAAAATCTCGACAATCAATACCGGGAACCTCGCTGTATTGGAGCAATCACCTGTAAATACTGATATATTATACGCTTCGAGCGGAAGCTCACTATTCATCAGTACTGATGCACTTCAGGAATCACCCACCTGGCAGAATATCACTACTCAATTACCCTCGGTTACAGCTATTTCCGATATCGAAGCCAGTCCCTTCGATGCAAATACAGTATATATCATACAGGATAAGAAAATCTTCAAATCAACAGATAAAGGCCTTACCTGGGTTGAAATCACAGGTGGGCTTCCGGCTATTCATTATACAAGCATTGTATATTATAAGAACAGCCAGGAAGGTCTTTATGTAAGTTCAGATGCAGGAGTTTACTACAAGGATAACTCACTTGCCGATTGGATTCCTTTCAACAACGGTTTGCCGGCAGCAGTTAAAGCTACTGAACTTGAAATATATTATGATCCTAATTCACCTGCAGGTGATAGAATTAAAGCAGGCACCTTTGGGCGCGGAATGTGGAAATCAGATATGTATTTTGTAGCTCCCATGGCTGATTTTACTGCTGATCTGACAGTTATTCCAGCTGGTTGCCAGGTTAATTTCAAAGATCTCTCTTTTGGAGTTCCTTTTCAATGGGCATGGAGTTTCCCCGGTGCCACGCCCTCATCATCAACGTTAAAAAATCCAACTGGCATTGTTTACGATGCATTTGGAGCTCATGATGTTCAGCTTATTGTAACAAACGATGCCGGCAATCATTCGCTTATTAAATCAAGTTATATTTTTGTAAGTGATACAATTAAACCTGTCCCCGGCTTTAAAGCATCTCCTGTTGCATTCTGCGACCTGAGCCAGATAGTTCAGTTTACAGATACAACAAAATCATGCCCTTATGCCTGGAACTGGACTTTCTCTCCAAATACAGTGGTTTTTGAGAACGGAACAAGTTCTGCTTCGCAAAACCCACAGGTCCGTTTTACTCAACAAGGAGTGTATTCAGTCACCTTACAGGCAGGTAACGGTAATGGCTCCCGTTCAATTACCAAAACGGACTATATTATCGCAGGAGGGTACTTCACACCATTTTCCGAAAACTTCGAAAGCAACACTTTCGATAGTAAAGGATGGACAATTGAAAATCCGGATCACATGACTACCTGGGCGATTACGACTGTTAATGGAAATTCCCCCGGAAACAAAGCCGCCTGGATGAATTTTTTCAATTACGCCGTTCCACAGGGCCGTCGCGACAGGATAATATCACCACCCCTTAATTTTACGGGCACCAACCCTATTTTCATGAGTTTCGAACATGCTTATGCCAACAGGTACAGCACCATGTCTGATTCATTGATCATATTTATATCCGATGATTGCGGAGCTACTTGGGTCAGGATTTTCGCTGCAGGTGAGCAAAACAACGGTTCATTCGCCACAGCACCGAAACAGACAACATTTTTCGCTCCTGCCAGTGCTGACGACTGGTGTGGTGGCGGATGGGGCAGCCAGTGCAATGTGATCGATCTTAGCGTCTGGGCTAATAAAGCAAATATCCGGATTGCATTCGAGAGTTACAACCGACTAGGGAACAACCTGTATATTGACAATATTAATATCTCAGGGACAACTCCTGTTAAAGAATTCGAGCAATCAAATCATAAAATAAAGATTTATCCAAACCCGACTACCGGTAATATTAGTGTCTATTCAAACCAAATGATTGAAGATGTCACTTTCTATTTATACAATGCCCAGGGCCTTCAGGTTTTCAGCCATCAGATAAAATCAAGTTCACACCTATCTGAAACTCTCAACCTGAGTCATTTGCCAAAAGGCGTTTACCTTGTTAAAATTACCGGGAACAATACCCTGGAGCAGGAAAAACTGATTATTAAGTAGGCATTGAAATTCACTTTAAAAGCCTGCCCTTCCGGGTGGGCTTTTTTTTTAAATGCCTCTGGTCAGCCTGAATGCTGCGGCAAGCTGTTGTTTCTTATCTTTGCAAAGAATTGAATTGTATGCAACTTTATTACATTACTCCTGTATTAGCCCCTTTGCCTTGTGCTGTCACTCTTGGCAATGAAGAATCCTTTCATTGCATGAAAGTACTTAGGATGCGCACAGGTGAAACAATTTATCTGTCCGATGGCTTAGGAAATCTGTTTGAAGGTAAAATACTGGGTCAGGATATTAAAAACTGCCCGGTTATGCTTTTGAATGTGCTTGCTGAAAATGGCAAGCGACCTTTCAAACTTCATATGGCAGTTGCTCCAACTAAGAATATTGCCCGCTTTGAATGGTTCCTGGAAAAAGCGACCGAAATAGGGGTTGATGAAATAACGCCGCTAATCTGTGAACATTCCGAAAGAGTTCAGATTCGAACCGACAGATTACAAAAAATAATATTGTCGGCTGCAAAACAATCACTCAAAACCTTGCTGCCTGTTTTACATGAACCGATTAAATTTGACACTTTCATCCAAATGAACCACCCGGGTTCCCGGTTTGTTGCTTATGTTGAAGAACATCAGCCTGTACATTTGAAATCGGCATACATCAAAGGTGACTGTACAGTGCTAATCGGACCTGAAGGTGATTTCAGCAGGAAGGAACTGGAAACTGCAATCCATTTGGGGTTTTCGTCAGTAAGCCTTGGACCTTCGAGACTCAGGACTGAAACGGCAGCCCTTGTTGCCTGCCACACAATTAACATATTGAACGAATCATGATAAAGAACAGCATACTAATTGGAATACTATTTCTGATCTTTACCCGTGTATCTTCACAGAGTGCATACCAGATAGCACTTCTCAAATACAACGGTGGAGGCGACTGGTATGCAAATCCAACTTCACTCACCAACCTTGTCGATTTCTGTAATAAAAATCTAAAAACCAATATAAATAAAGAGTATGCCACTGTAGATGCCGGTAGTGCCGAAATATTCGATTATCCATTTGTTCATATTACAGGCCACGGAAATGTTATTTTCAATGATCAGGAAGCTTTAAACCTCCGCAATTACCTGATTGCCGGCGGGTTTCTGCATATATCCGATAACTATGGTATCGATAAGTATATTCGTCCTCAGATGAAAAAAGTTTTTCCTGAGTTGGAATTTATTATTCTGCCTTTCGATTTTCCAATTTATCATCAGAAATACAACTTCCAAAATGGATTACCCAAGATCCATGAGCACGAGGGTAACCCTCCACAGGGTTTTGGCCTGATATGGGAAGGCAGACTCGTTTGCTTTTACGATTACGAATGTGATCTGGGTGATGGATGGGAAGACCCTGATGTTCACAAAGACTCACCTGAGAAAAGGCTCAAAGCATTGCAAATGGGAGCAAACATCATCCAATACGTGTTTACTAAATAATTCGTGAACCGGGGCTGTTTTATTCTAAGGAATAAACGATAATTTTTCATAACAAAGACCAAGACAAGTTCTCCAGGATGAATTTCAGAGCCTGCCTGCAGAGGAATTCCTTAACTCAACCCTAAATTAGAAAAACCACCAGACTCTCAGTAAACTGAAAGTAGCGGTGGTTTTTTTGATTGCAATCCAAATATGATCAGAAAATCAAGGGTAACCTTATAAATTCATTGCTTTAAATACAATCTCCTAAGCAGTATTATAGCTGATGACTTTATCAGAGGCACATTCTACTTGCTAAGTAAAGAAATCTGTTCCTCTATCGTTTTTATTTTCAGTTCGGCATCTGCCATTTTCTGACGTTCAACCTCAACTACTTCCGGTTTTGCATTAGCAACAAATCTTTCATTCGAAAGTTTCACCATAACGCTTTTCAGGAATCCACGGGCATATTCCATTTCCTGTTTCAACTTTTCAATCTCAGCTTCAGCATCAATTTTATCGCCCAGCGGAACATAAAATTCAGTTCCTTTTATAATAAATGAGGATGCCCCAGGAACCTTATCGCTTACATATTTTATCGGGGAAAGATTGCAAAGCTTTTCAATCAGAGGATCGAAAAGAAGTACCGGTGTCTGGTGGTTTGGCTTGAGTATAAAAAGCTCCAGTTTATCTTTTAGAGGTATATTCTTCTCCTTACGGATGGTTCTCATCGACATAACTATCTCCGATGCAATTGCAAACTGTGACAAGATTTTCTCATCATGCTGTTTAACAACAGGCATCTGTGAAATCATGATACTTCCATTCGAATCGGCATGTAATAAATGCCAGATCTCCTCTGTAATAAAAGGCATAAAAGGATGTAGAACCTGCATCATATCCGAGAATAATGATACTGTCGATTTATACGTTTCGGCATCAATAGGCTGCTGATAAGCAGGCTTTATCATCTCGAGGTACCATGAGCAGAAATCGTCCCAAACCAGTTTATAAACAGCCATCAGAGCATCGCTGAGGCGATACCTGTCGTAATGCTCATTAATACTTGCCAGTGCTTCATTGAATCTTGCCCTGAACCAAGTAACCGATAGGGCAGCATACATGGGTTGCTGAAGATTCTTATCAACTTCCCAACCTTTAACCAATCGAAGAGCGTTCCACACTTTATTCGAAAAATTTCGGCCCTGTTCGCATAACGATTCATCAAACGGCAGGTCGTTACCGGCAGGTGAAGTAAGCAGCATACCTACCCTAACACCATCGGCCCCGTATTTCTCAATCAGGTTTATCGGATCAGGTGAATTTCCGAGCGATTTCGACATTTTCCGACCGAGTTTGTCACGGACAATGCCTGTAAGATAAACATTTTTGAAAGGAATATCATTGCGGTACTCCTGCCCTGCCATGATCATTCGTGCTACCCAGAAAAATAAGATTTCGGGTGCTGTAACCAGGTCATTAGTAGGATAATAGTATTTAATATCTTCATTTTCAGGATTCCGTATCCCATCGAATACCGAAATAGGCCAGAGCCACGACGAAAACCAGGTATCGAGTACATCATCATCCTGCCTGAGATCGGTATCAGTGAGTGCTGGAAATTTTACCAGAGCTTTTTCCAGTGCTTCTTCGGCTGAATGAGCAACAATTATACTTCCGTCAGGCAGATAATATGCCGGTATTCGCTGACCCCACCATAACTGCCGGCTTATACACCAGTCGCGTACATTTTCCATCCAATGGCGGTAGGTATTCTTGAACTTTTCAGGATGAAAGCTAATGGTATCATCCATAACAACATCCAAAGCAGGTTTTGCCAGTTCAGGCATACGAAGGAACCACTGCATCGAAAGTTTGGGCTCAATTACAGCACTGGTTCGTTCGCTATAACCAACTTTATTTACATATTCTTCAATTTTCACCAGGTTTCCTGATGCCTGAAGGTCTTTAACAATCAGGTCACGAACGGCAAACCTGTCTAATCCGACATACATCTGCGCCTTTTCACCAAGTGTTCCGTCAGGATTGAAAATATCAATGCTTTCAAGATTATATTTCTGACCGATCATATAATCGTTAACATCATGTGCCGGTGTAATTTTCAGGCAACCGGTTCCAAATTCGCGATCCACATACTCATCGCTGATCATGGGAATAGAACGGCCAAGTAGCGGTACAAGCACCCTTTTGCCTTTTAGATGCATGAAGCGTTCGTCTTCCGGATGATAACATACTGCGGTATCGCCCAGAATGGTTTCAGGACGGGTGGTGGCTATTGTAACCCATTCATCCTGTGAACCTTCAACTTTATATCTCAGGTAGTACAGTTTACTCTGAACTTCACGGAATATAACTTCCTCGTCTGAGAGCGCAGTAAGTGCCTGTGGATCCCAGTTCACCATCCGCACTCCGCGGTATATCATTCCCTTGTTATATAAATCAATAAAAACCTGAATTACTGACTCATACCGGGCTTCGTCCATGGTAAAACAAGTACGGTCCCAGTCGCACGAAGCTCCAAGTTTTTTAAGTTGTTCAAGAATAATCCCACCATGTTTTTCTTTCCAAACCCAGGCATGTTCGAGAAATTCGTCCCGGCTAAGGTCCGATTTTTCAATACCTTCTTCTTTCAGTTTGGCAACCACCTTTGCTTCCGTGGCAATGGAGGCATGATCAGTTCCCGGCACCCAGCATGCATTCTTTCCTAACATTCGTGCACGACGTATCAAAACATCCTGTATGGTATTGTTAAGCATATGCCCCATATGTAAAACTCCTGTCACATTAGGCGGAGGAATTACGATGGTATATGGTTCTCTTTCATCAGGAACCGAACGGAAGTATTTTTTTTCGAGCCAGAAACTATACCATTTATCTTCAATTGATCGGGGATCGTATTTGCTGAGAATTTCCATAAAGAATTATAAGTAATTTCGTTTTTGAGGGTGCAAAGGTAGGCAAACTGCTTGAAATTTTGCAGCCGAAAATCTAAGAATCTGATCCAGTCATAACAACATGAATCCGGATGCTTGCCTATACCTAATTCCCTAATAAAATGTTAATTGGATTTATTTTTTCGCAATTACATATTTTGCATTTAACTTAGCATGGATCAAATAAGTATTCACCTTTTGTCGGAAAAGTGTAAACGATTAAAAAACAGAAAATAATCTTGCTATTGATTGTGTATATTTGTGGTACGAATCTTTATATCCAGAATTTAGAGTAAACTTTAATTGCATAAATTTTATTATTTGCACTTTTAAAATCACATTTTAAAGATGGTACACAAAGGGAAATTCTATAAAAAAGTAGTTCATTATTTCAAGGACAACCGTATAAGGAACACGGTAATAAGAGGGATAGCCGGTTACCTGATCATAGTATTGTTTTTTGGCATTTTATTTTTCCTGTTCGATAGTTTAAGCGTAAACTCATTTAATCCACAGAAACAACTCCGATTCTTCGATTATTTATATTTCAGCCTGGTAACATTCTCAACCATAGGGTATGGAGAAATTATCCCAACAGCGCTTTCAGGCAAGATTATCATTGTACTTGAATCGTGCATTGGACTGGCCTACACTCCATTCTTCGGAGGATATCTCGCTTACCTGTTTATTCAGAGGCCCAAAGATTTTTTTCTGACTGAAAATATTTTCCTGCGTCATAATAATAACAAAATCTATCTCTCGGCCAGGGTTGGAAACCGCGGAAAACCAATTGTTGACTGCGATGCCACTCTCGAAATGTTCCTGATCGAGAATAATGTCAAAAGAACATTGTTCAAACAGGCTTTTTCCAGGCCGTTGGTTGAAATATCATGGTATATAAACCTGAGGCTCGATGACCCCGAAAACCAGGTGCCTTTGCAGCATCTTAAAACTGTATTTGCAAATCCGGAGAACTGTCTGATCAGGATTGCCTTTTCAGGACAGGATGCAGCTTCCGGCAATCTGGTTCATTCATTCCGGTACTACAAAGTACAGGATATCAGGCGCGGTGGAAGTTTTCTTGATGTATACCGATGGCAGGGTGTTGAACGAATCATCCTGAACTGGAATAGTTTCAATAAAACAATCGAAATAAATGACGAACAAAATAAAGAGATCGACAGGCTGCTTCAGAATTAATTTCTATTCATTCTGACTATTATATTGTTAAATTTTAAAACTTTCTATTCCTACACTTAAGTATTTTCTTCAAACCACTCCATCTAGTCCCACTTCCTCTATTCTTTGTATAACGCAATTAAGTTAATTCTTATAAAAACAAAGCTATGAAAGAAGATCAGAATGAGAAGATGAGGTGGGTCCTTTTCTGGATTTTCATCGGTTTTTATGTTGTTATTACATCATTAACATTATTGGCTCTCTTTTTCGGGCTTGGAAGCCTGACTGAAGCATATAAAAAGCCCTTGTTTACCACTTTTATTGTTGAAACAGGAATTGGTGTTACTGCCCTATTCTATGCTCTTTTTGCGTTAAAAAAAGCACCAGCTCTCCCTCAGCCTGCTGCTGTTGAGACAGAGGTAATCCATGACGTGGGTTTGATAACAGATTTACCTTACAAAGGAGTCATTGATCTGGACAAAAGCAGTAAACTGCTGGAATCCTATAATGAGAATTTTCGCACCCTGCTGAGTCAAAATAACTTCAACTCTCATTTTAAGCCGAATATGCTGCTTTTCGTTTCGCCGGATCCGAACTACAATTCCTTCAGGCCAACTGTTGTTATTCAGATTGAGAAAAACCAGTTGCCCGAAATAAATATGACTCTGGCTGATTATATGGATAGTGTATTCAATGAAACACAAAAATTGCAGTCCATTATCGGGAAAAGATTTATCCGGATTGGTGTAAACAGTGCAACGCAATGGTATCAATCGAAAGCATCAAAAATTATGGGTATTGAAACGAATCTGGAGACTACTTATCAGCAGGTTCAAAAAGTTGTATTGTCGGATGAACTTATGGGTATTATTACCATTTCCTATTCAGATGAAACAAGCCCCGAAGACCAGAATGTATTACAGCAATTGCTGGCAGAGTTTGGCATAAAATGAAAAAGCCCATGCTCGTAATTGAAATTTTCTTTTGTTCTGATCATGTACTTAGCTAAAAAAAGGAGCTACACGTTAGCATAGCTCCTTGATTGTCTGGTATTTCACGGAATTTAAAATCGATTTTACCTTCTTTTCTTCTCGTCTGACGATTTTGATCTATCACCCTTTGAAGTCGACTTTTTAGTCTCAGACTTAGAAGTGGATCTCGAATTACCCGATTTCACTTCATGGCTAGGCCTTGATGTATGTTTGTTAACATTAGTTCTTTCGGTAGTATTACCTGACGAAGGTCTTGTTTCATTTCTTTTAATTTCAGGTTTTGACCGTGGTGATCTGGCATCAGGACGGGCTGAAGGTTTCCCTGTTGGATTATTCACTTCAGTCCTTCTGGATGGCTTGTTGATTTGACTTTTTGATTTATAACGATGTTCATCACTGATTTTACCTTGCCTGTCATCAGTACGGCGGTTATCCGAATTCCTTCTCTTAAAATCAGCTGAGCCTTGTTTTCTCATATCAGGCCGTGAGTAAGTATTATTATACGATCCACTCTGCCTATGCTGATATACTGTATTGGAATAAGAACGGTGATCGTTATAATAATGATCGTTATAATGAGCATAACGATAATGTTGACTGTGCCTGTAATGACTGTAATAGTGGTTATAATAGTTTGAATGATACCCGTAATAGTAATCCCAGTAAAAAGGGCTCCATGGATTCCAGTAAGGCGGATAGTAACCCCAGTACCAGGGCGAATGCCAGACTACATAAGTCGGGGTATAGATAAATCGCACTAAAGGCCAGGCAGCTACTTCATAATAGGTAGTCCTTACTACAGTTACCTTTTCTCCTTTATATATTTTAGTCTTACCAACATAGCCAGGATTTGGGGTTTCGGAGGCAGCCACATCATCATAATAAGGTTCAATAATATAACCCTTCCCGTATAGTTCTTCATCCCCAACCAGTTGTATAACGACATTATTATCAGCATCCCTTTGCACTGTAAAAACAGCTATATCCTGGTTTTCATGCTTGTTTACGGAAACCTGTAATACAATGGTGTGTACATTCCCATCAACATTATCAATAACCCTGATATAATCTGTTCTATCATCGTTGTTAAGATCAAGATTATTGATTCTGGAATCCTGGGCATTCAGATTTTTTTCAAAACTTTCGAGTGTTTCCGATTCCTGGAAAAGCGTCATCACTGCATAAAGATTCAGGTTATCGCCGGGGAGGTTGAGTCGTTCTTCGTTTGAACTCTGGGCTGCAGCCAAATAACCCATTAAGAACAGAAGGCTGAAACTACATAAAATTTTTAAAGTTTTCATGACAGTATGTTTTTAAAGAAAGTGTGTGGATATATTACTTTATTCATACTTTGTTGATTTTACAAGAATCATACCAATTAAATAACTAATGCTGACAATGAGAAAAAATCAGAACATTAATTATAAAGTCAGCAAGAGCTTTCATTCAGTTTTTTCTATTTTTCCGATAAGCCGCAGAAGCGATTCATTAAGTTTTGCTTCGGGCGAAATAATATTATAATCTTTCCAAAAGGCATCATCATTTTCGTATGGAGTATCCGAAAAAACCACATTAGGTTTCATAACCTCCTGTTTTTCAAACTTAACTACATCAATAGTATCAATATTACAGCTTGCAAATTCGAGAAAGGTATTAAAATTATCGGATGACAATCGATTCCTGAATCGTGTTTTCAGGCTTATATCACAGCGTGCATGGTTAAGATAATACTTACCGTTGAATGGCGTATAACTAACTGAATAAGATATTTTTTCAAGTTTCACAATCAGTTTACGGCTTTTTTTAAGAATAAGATCTTCGGCTGCTTTATCCAGGAATTTCGGATTAATTTCGAAGTCGGCACCGAGAACAGCAAAATTCTCCTTATCAATATATAACGTTCCTGTGTACAAAGCATCTTTAATATTTTCGTTCTGCACGAACGTAATAACATAAGCGTCTCTTGAATTATATGACTTCAGGTCGGAATAGGTATATGTATATGCCGAAGGTTGCGAAAGATCAAGGAAACCGGGAACACATTTAACAATATCGAGCTGTAGGGCCGAAAGCACTCCAGCCTTGAGCTTAAGAAAAACAGTATCGCGAGGATTTGTGTCCTGAATTTTTCGGGATTTAAGAAGTTTTACCTGGTCAGCAAATTCGTTATGCGAATATGCAGACTTATAGACTTTAAAAACTGCCTCCGAAAAACTTATATAGTTATTATTTTTCTGAACCCCTTCTCTGTAAAAGGAAGTCAGATATACCGGATCAGGATTATTGTTTTTATCACGCTCTTCCATTGCTTTAGCCACAATTTTATTTGGATCGATGTAACGGATGATAACTTCCTGAATTGAGATAATCCTGCGTTCAAGAAAAAGATCAACCTGCTGCCCGTGGAGTAACTGAATGGGGATGCTCTTGCTAATATATCCCATGCACGATACAACTATTGATGAGCCCGAAAATGTTGCAGGTAGTTTTAAAACAAAATACCCATCTGTATTTGATATGGTTCCGATATTTTCCTCCAGAATACCGATTGTTGCAAACGGAATAGCATTTTTATTTTCGTTATCGTAAATATGGCCTTTAAGAGTAATATTTGTGACAGTATCATTTTTCAACAACTGATTACCGGCCTTGAGAGTAAAGTCCCCTTTTTCACGATAAATAAGGATATGTTTTCCCAGTACTTTAAATGTAAGTTCAGGGTTTGCAAGAATTGTGTTCAAAACCTGATAAAGAGGCTGGTTATCGGCATGGAGCTTAACTTGCCTGTCATTTTCAACAATCTGGCTATCATAAATAAACAGGCAATCTGCTTTTTCGGAAATAAGATTCAGTGCATTATAGAGAGTGATATGCTGTTTCGGTATTGAAATTTTCCGATCTAACAAAGATTCCTGCCCGAAAGTCAGTATTGGCGCAAACAGAAAAAAGCCTGTACAAAACATACAGACTATTAAAACAAAATGACTGACGCAAGTTGCCGTTAACCTGGAATTACTTTGCGTCTTCTTTATTTTCATATAAAACAACTGACCCATTTATAATTTTACTTTTCAGGTTCAGGGTCACACACATGAGTTCGGTCATGGTGCCGGGAGTCTCATTTTCAAATGTAACTGTCAGCTTCCGGTTGCCCGTTTCTTTTTCGGCAACTACAAAAGTAGTATTGAAATTGCTGTTTAGTACATTTATAATATTCTGAAGGCTCTCATCTTTAAAATGCATCCTTTGCTTATACCACGGCAGAGCCTTACTCATTTCAAACTTTGTCTTTACCAAGGCATTTTTATCAGATGCAATCTTTTCACCTGCCGTCACCAGCACGTAATGAGAAGGATCCTTTTTAAGTGTAACTTTAACTTTACCGCGATCGACAATAAGCTCAAATCCATTGCCATTACTGGTTTTAACATTAAAAGCAGTACCTAAAACCTGAATATAGGCTTCATCCGTTTCAATTATAAAAGGCTGAGACGGATCAGGAGTGATATCGAAGAAAGCTTCTCCTTTTAATCCAACATTGCGTGATTTTTCATCAAATTCCTTCGGAAAGGAGAATAAAGAATTCTGAGCGATATAAATCACAGAACCATCATTAAGTGTTTTTACCAGCGTATTTGATTCGTTGCCTGTATCAACATGCACCATATCGACAGCAGGCTTATGGTTAACATTGAAATATAATACTGCTCCTATTCCAATAAGAACAACGAATATGGCTGCAACTTTATAAAAGAAGGGCATACGATTTCGAACGGATCCTATTTTGGGGGTTGGAATAAGATTCTCGTTTTCAAGCCTGGAATGAAGATTTCTCCATGCTTTGCGGGCATCGGGAACATTTGATTCAGAATAGTCTTTCATGGCTGACCATTGTTTTTTCATTTCTTCAACCGATTTCAGTTCCTGATCCGAAACAGAAATTGCTTTTTCGAAGGCATGCATCTCCACTTCGCTCATCTCACCACTCAGGTATTTAGCGAGTGATTCGGCATATTGCTTATTTTTTTGATCTGTTTGCATGTTTCGAGTGGTATTAAATTCTGATTGGTTTGGCAAATCTACTTTCTTAAAATATTCAATTTCTTAACAGTTTTGACTTCTTTCCCCATGAATGCTTCCAACGATTTTCTGAACAACTGAAGGGCTTTTCCCATATCAGCCTCAACTGTTTTAACAGAGACTGAAAGGATTGCTGCGATTTCATGGTATTTTTTCCCTTCAAATCTGCTCATTTTAAAAATCGTCGAACATCGTTCAGGCAATTGCATCAATGTTGCGTCAATAACTCCATTCAGATCCTCCATTTCAAATTCCTGCAGTATATCAGCAGGTGCCTTTTCATCAAATTCGTCAAAAACGTGATTTGCATAGGTTTGCCTGACAGCCATGTGTTCGAGGTAATGGAGTGCATTATTCCGGATTGAATGGTACAGGTAAGCATTTAAAGATAATTTCGGGCTGAAGGCGTTTCTATTCTTCCATAAATAATAAAAGAAATCCTGCACAATATCTTCAGCTGTATCCATATCCTTCAGGATGTTACAAGCATACCTGCATAATGGCTCATAATACCTTAAAAAAAGCTGTTCAAATTCCCTGATGTCGCCACCCTGAATTTTCTTCTGTGTAGAGAAGTCGATAAGGTTCATAAGGGAATTTATCAGTTGAAAATTTGCAGGAAGATAAGCAATGGAAGATGCCGGTAGATGAAAATTTTAACTTTTATTTATAATCCAAATACCGGCATCCGAGATTTTATATTATTTCTGAATGCTTCGCGAAAGCTTCTTTATTGCACTTTCGATAGATTCATCGGGTTCTATAATATTGTATTCGCCCCAGAAATCCGGATCCATAAAGTTCTGAACTTTTTCGGCAAATACCATGTTAAATTTAAACACTTCCTGGTTTGCAAATTTAGCTATATTATCTTCATGCCGGTCGGTAATTGCCACTTCCGACATAACGGAGTAGTAGTTCTTAAAGAGTCGTTTCTTCCAGTCGCAGCGGAACTTCAGATCAACACGAACATAATTTAAATAATACTTTCCATTTTGTTCTTTATAGGTTACCAGGTAGCTGGTGGAAGTCGGTAAAAAGATGAGACCCATAGGTTTTTTCTGCACAAACACGCGCGAAGCTTTTTCTTCATCATTCAGGTCGAGGCTGAATTCGGCCCTGGTTATTGCCATATTTTCCTGAGAGATATAAAGCTTGCCATAATAAAGTGGCTCATCCCTCACAACATTAGGTGAGAAACTTATCACCCAGTTCAGTTTATCATTAATATTTACCATGGAACCAATTTCGAATTGATAGTTATCCAGGTTATTCAGCGCAATACTAAGGTCCGTATTTTTAACAATATCGAGAAGCATTGACACATTGGGGCCTCCCTGAAGCTGAACCATCAGCGTATCCGCTTTTTTTACATTGGTACCTTTACGGCCTTTGTATATTTTAACCTGGTCGTCCTGCATGCTTGAATAAGGAGCTTTATAGATATCGACAACAGCTTCAGAAATTGAAATATAATCGCGTCGCTGCCTTATGGTTTCGCGATAAAAACCGGTCATCATATTCGGAACTTCGGAGTAGTTTTTCCGGATATTCCTGAGGGCCATTGATACAATTCCCCGCGCATCTTTAGGGACTACAGTGATTTGCTTCAGCATCAGGTATTGAGGCTCCAGATAGAATGTTTTATCCTTGCCGATAGATTCGCTGATTTTAAATTTTGTTGTCGCGTAGCTGAGGTGAGATACTTCGAATACTTCGGCATTGAGTGATTTACTTACTTTCAGAAGAAATTCCCCTTCTGAATTCGAAACGGTTCCTACTCCTGAACCAGGAACAGATATAGTAGCATAAATAATTTTCTCACCGGTCTTGGCATCTTTTAATTGTCCGGAAACAGTAACAAACGAATCGGTGCCATTTTGTGCATTGGCGATTCCAATTCCGAAAAAGAAAATAAAAATTATGCCGAAATGCATGGTTTTTTGAATCAGTGTTTTCATGGCGCTTATTTTTATAGTTGAAGTTATGTTTGACTTTACAACTATAAGATACTTCAGGATCGAAATACCCTATGATTTTTAAAAATAAAGATAATAATATTTCCTGCTTAAGATGCTGGTTGAGTCGGCTATAAAAGCAAATTATCTATTTCAGAAACTGAAGCAGTAAGAGTGCCAGACACCCGCTGGGTGTGCAGACACTTATTAATTGTACTAATAAACACATCTTTCCTAAAACAAAACATACGTTTCATTGGTTTAATATAAAAAATATAAGCAATGAATACATTATACACTATTACACTCGTTCTTCACTCCTGGAACCGATGGATAATCATGGTGGCAGGAATATTACTAATTGCATCGGCAATAAAAGGGCTTACCGGAAAATCAGGATATAGTTTATCGCAACGCCGATTATCACTCATTTTCATTAGCAGCCTTCATATCCAATTGCTTGTTGGCTTACTGATGTATTTTTACTTTAGTCCAATCACAGCAGAAGCGCTAAGCAATTTTGGTGCTGCAATGAAGAGTCCTGTGCTCCGTTTCTGGTCGGTGGAACATGCGTTTGTAAATATTCTGGCTATTGGCCTGGCTCAAACAGGAAGTATAATTGTTAAGCGAAAGGACGATGATAACGCTAAGCATAAAAGCACATTGATCTGGACAGGAGTTGCCATGCTGCTGATTCTCGTTATGATCCCAATGGGAATAATGGGAGTTGAACGCCCGTGGTTCAGGTTTTAGCCTTCTTTTCGGATTTTTAAAATATTAAGGCCCTATTGTTTGGTAAACCATCAAGTTATTCCCCTTTCTAGGAAATTGCTAAAAGTCAGTGCATTTAATATAAATTTACAGGAAAGGATCAAAAAGCTGATCCTATTTTAATTTCCTTGTGAGACCGAGCAACCCATTTATTATGGTGAGTGGATGCGCCGGGTTACCGGGAATAAAAAGATCGACAGAATATTTATCTAAAAAGCTCCTGTTGAGAGCCTTACTTCCGGCGAAAATCCCTCCGCTAATGGCATCGGTACCTACTAAAATAATAATTTTGGGGTGTGGTACAGCATCATAGCAAATCTGAAGAGGTTCAGCCATATTTTCAGTGATCGGACCAGTAATAACAATCCCGTCGGCGTGGCGTGGTGAAGCCACAAACTCAATTCCGAAGCGACCCATATCAAACTGAACATTGTTGGCAGCATTCAGTTCCCATTCGCAGCTATTATCCCCACCTGCTGAAACCTGCCGCAATTTTAAAGATCGTCCAAACAGGCTGTGTATTTCGCTCCTGACAACAGCCGAATTAATGATAACAGGTTTATCTTCCCCTTCTTTTATCACTAGGCTTTCCCTTACATTCGTTGAAAGCTTGTAATCGGTAGTAAATTCTATTTTTTCAGGGAACCGCATTGCACATTCACCACAAAAAGTACATTTCCCAAGGTCGATGGTTACAGGATTTATTGAAATCGCATTTACCGGACAGGTTTGGAGCAAATCGTTTTCGTTCACTATTGCCTTGCTGATAATGGGTCGACCCCTGAAAATACCAGGCAGCAGAGCCGTGGTAACGTCAGGAATGAACTGTTTGCCCTGATGGTAAAGAATTTTGAGGTTGTTATACATGCTTGCCTGTATAAAGAATGATATATGTTTAAAAATCTAAATGGAGAGTGGATGTTATCATATCCAAAGCCCCGAAAACGTTTTACAAATCATGTCCGCAATAGGATAGATTAAAGCTCTTATTGCAGACAGGGAAATCCGAGATCTCGTTATTCCTGACAGCCAGCGCCAATGCAAGCCAGTTATGGAAAGAAGGATCTTTAATTTTATAATGTATTAACTCGCCTTGCTGACCGGTAACGGCGCAGTGGCATATTTCACCACGCCATCCTTCGACCAGTGAAATGGCAAATAACCCGGCCCGGGGTTTTCCCATTTCTACTCTTTCGTGAACATCGGGAAGGTTTGATATTAAATTCCTGATGTGTAAGATAGACTGCTGGACTTCGTGTTTACGAATCTGAACCCTTGAGTACACATCGCCATGATGTTTCACTACAGGCTCATGATTAAGCTCAGGATAGAGACTATGCGGATGCGACATTCTGATATCGCGCGGCATACCACATGTGCGGGCTGCCATGCCTACAACGCCAATGGATGTTGCATCAAGAGTAGATACCACGCCAGTCCGTTCGAAACGCGACAAGGCGCTTGGCAGATCGAAGAGTTCCTTGTTCATTTCGATGAAATCGGTTTCAAAAATATCGAGAACTTCAGATAGCCGGTTTGCAAGTGCCTGTGTGAATGGAAATTTATTTTGTCCGGGCCTAATCAATCCTTTTGAAAGCCGATTTCCACACCATTCCTGCATAAAATTAACTATCGGAGTCCTCAGCCTGCCGAAAACCGAACTACCTAATTGATAAGCAATATCGGTACAAACCGCACTAAGATCACCGGTATGTACAGCTATTCGTTCCAGTTCGAGTGCCAGGGTGCGGACAAAATCAATGTCACGGGTTGTCTTAAAGCCGCATAAACTTTCCCAGGCATGAACAAAGGCTGTTGTATGCCCTGCTGTTGTATCGCCGGCTATATTTTCGGCCAGAGTCGAAAGCTGGTTCAGCTGGTCTTTTTCAAGAAAAAGCTTCTCAATTCCACGATGCTGATACCCTAACTGTATTTCGAGATGTAATATTTGTTCACCGTTGCAGATAAACCGGAAATGCCCGGGTTCGATAACTCCGGCATGAATAGGGCCCACGCCTACTTCATGGAGTTCTTCACTATCGATGGAATAAAAAGGATAATCAGCAATGCCTTTATCCGAATCAGCGCGATTATAAGCAAACCTTACTGGTTTTAGCCATGGATGATCAGTATAGTGAATTCCGAAATTTTCATGAATTTCGCGTTCAAACTTTTCGAAACACGGCAATTTAGCTGTAAATGAGGCCAGTTCCATGTTTGTATCTGCCACGCAGGAAGAAAGATGGATGAGGTGATCCTCATCATCAGCAATGCAGCAGATTAGTTTTATAGCTCCTGCTTCAGGATACCCGAAATAATTTGCGCAATGCCTTCCTGAGTTTTCAACCATCATCCCGGTATTCAATACAAGGAATGCGTTGTACGAAATTTCAGGAATTTCGGAAACGGGTACCGACTGATTATTCTGGATGGTAAGGTAATGCATGGAAGGGGTTAGGATTTAGGGGTTAGGGATTGGGGGATTTCTGATTTCTGATTTCTGATTTCTGATTTGTTATTCTATTTGCCTGGCAAATGACAATATTAAAGCTGACTACCCTGGCAGCAAGCTTACGCTGTCGTTGAGCAATTGTACAAAAAACGGGGGTGGATTCAGTCCCAGGTAAACGGCTGTTGCTAACAGCAGAAACTGAGAAACGGACTCCCAGGGTTTTATTATCTCTATATTTTGCTCATCGAAATCCGGGACCGGAATAAAAAGTATTTTAAAAATATTTTTTCCGAATGACCAGATAATCATAGTTAGTAACAGCAGCACAACCACCAGAAGAAGAATATGACCTGTATCGAATATGGATTTAAATATCAGGAATTCGCTTACAAAAAGTCCGGAGGGAGGCATAGCCGTGGTGCTGATAAATCCCAGCAGAAGTACCATAGCACCTGTTGCATTGTATTTGAAGTAATTGCCGATATGGTAAATACTTTTATTCTGAAAAACCCTGTATAACTGGTTGAACTGAAAGAAAAGGCTTGATTTCACGAAGGCATGTAAAACAACATGCAGCACAGCTGCATAATAGCCAATTCCACCTGCTGCAACCCCTAACATTACGATTCCCATATGTTCGATACCGGAGTATGCAAACATCCGCTTTATGTTTTTGACTTTCAGCATGTATACCGTTGCCACAAAAAGCGATAAGAAAGCAGCTGAACCAACAACTAACTGAGCCCAGTGCAAAAGCGGAGTATTTGCAACCACGATGTAAAAGCGGAAAATTCCAACAAAGCCCAGATTCATCAGTACACTGGCCAACAGAGCACCTGCAGGCGCGGGGGCAGTATCTTTAGCATCAATACCTGCTGTAAACATGGGGACCAAACCCAGCTTAGCCGTAAAACCTGTAAAGATGAAGAGAAACGCCATCCTGAGCCAGACAGGGTTTAGTTCGTTGCTTCGGGCAAGCAGGTTTTTAAAGGACAGATCATCGGATCCAGTATGCTGAAGTGAAAGGCTCAAAAACAGAATTCCAATAAATATAAAAGTGATGCTAATGGCGCAAATAAACACATATTTCCATGTACCTTCGAGTGCCAGTTTATTCCGATGGTGATATATCAGCGCAGAAGCGCTCAGGGTAGTAATTTCAGTGAATATCCAGGTTACGGCAATGTGATTGGAAAGATAACCTGCACTGATTGCCGTTATAAGTAACACCAAGGATGAAAGATAGATAGCCCTTGCCTGGGGATTTTCCTTGTGATTTTCGATATAGATATAACTATGAATTGCAGCAGGAATGGCAATAATGCTTAAGGTAACAAGCAGAATCATCCCCAGCGAATCGTATGTAAAATATATCAGTTCAATTTCGCCGGCATGAAAACCAGCATAGATTGTAAACAATGCCTGTACCAGCAGGGAAAGGCCCAAGAGGGTATATACAAGCAACTTGTTCCTGCTAAAAAAGAGGGAGAGGGCAATAGCAAACGAGCCTAACAGATAAATTCCAATCATCGGTTTCCTGGTTTTCTCAATTAATAATCCTTTAAATTACTCAGCTGATCCACATCCACATCTTTGAACACATCCCCTATTTTATTCAGGAATATTCCGAGTATCAGTACGCTGGCAAAAATATCAAGCATAATTCCAAGGTTTACGAGCATCGGCATTTCGTTGCCAATAGCAAGTGACAGAACGAAAACTCCGTTCTCGATTACCATATAGCCCATAACGTGAGTAATAATTTTCCGGCGTGTTGCTATCAGGTAAAGTCCAAAAAATAATGTTGAAAGTGCCACCACAAAGAATATTTTGTCGAGGTGATCATCTATTATTGTGTTGGAAATCAATATGGTTATCACAACAATGCATGTTGTTATAACCAGCGAAACAAAATTCGGAAGGAAAGGCTCAGCTTCGCGGGTAATATTATTCCTTTTCAGCAGATAACCCAGAAAAAGCGGGACTGCAAGTGATTTAAAGACAATAGTTTCCAACAGGATCAGTATCAGGTTGAGAGTATTAATTTCGTTGAGTTGAATAAATACTACAAAAAACAGCAAAACACCCTGCAGGGCCAGCACCTTGATATACGTCATCAGCCTGTTGGCTATTGCCATGTAGAAGAGCGTTATCAGAAAAATGATTAAAAGGACATGAATCATGATATCATACAGTATTAAAGCAATTTACATAAATTTCTGCAGTATGAGCAATACTCCGAAGAATATTAAAAGGCTTACCGAGGTAAGAGCAACAATAAACTGAGGATTGTGGCTCATTCTGAACCTTGCCATAAAGGATTCAATTAATCCGATAGTGACCGCCATTAAAAACTGAATTCCAAAAAATGCCGGTATTGCATATTCGTATGGGATTACGCCGATAAACAGATTTACAATCAGCGCACCGTAGATAGCAAATTTAAGATATCCTCCTGTGAGAATTAACCCAAGATCGAAGCCACTGTTATCCAGTATCATAACTTCGTGTATCATGGTTAGTTCGAGGTGGGTTTTAGGATCGTCAACCGGCATACGGCTGTTTTCGATCATGCTGATCATCAGTAGGACAAAAGTTGCCAGTGCAGCCAGTGCATAGCTAATCTGGGAACCGATGTGCAGTGCTGCAAATATTTCCTGGAAAGAGGTATGTCCCGAAAGCAATGCCAATGAGCCCATTAGAATAAAGAAAGCAGGTTCAGCAAACATTGAATACAAGGCTTCACGGCTTGCACCCATTCCCTCAAAACTGCTGCCGGTATCCATAGCAGCTATTATACTGAAGAATTTACCCAGAGCCAGAACATAAGCGAAGAAAATAAAATCTCCGTTAAATCCCAGAACGCCTCCTGATCTTCCAAAAGGCACCACCAACATAGCCATAATGATGGAGGCAAAATAAACCGAAGGTGCCAGCTGGAATATAAAACTTGTGGTTTCGCTATAAACCACTCCTTTTCGGAACAGCCTGATCACATCGTGAACAGGTTGTAATATACCGGGGCCTTTACGACCCGAGGCCAGGCTTTTTGTACGGATTATGATTCCAGTAAAAAAGATGGCAGCTATGATGATTAAAACTACACTCAGCATATTATAACTGTTTTAAAAAATCGATGAACGAATAAAGGTGCTGGTACAGAAATGGGATACTAATAACAGCAAGTATAAACAGCACTCCATATAAGATATAAAACTGCAGTTTTCCATTATTCAGAAATACAAAACGCCCCATAAAAGCTTTATTAAATTTCAAAGGGCCATCAATCAGCCATTTTTCAACTTTATCGTAGGGATGAGTATGGTATTTACCTTCGGACGGGAAAATGCCCTGAATTTCTTCTTCGTGTTTTCCAATGAGTAAAAACGGTGCAAACAATTTGCTGTAAGTCCGTACAAATGAACCTGCTGTATATTGTTGCCTGGAAGTAGGTGTAACATATCCGCAACCCCAGGTTGAGCCCTTTTTAACTTTTGCTTTATGCAGCACATATTTGCGAATCAGCATGATACAGATTACAAGAAAAACAAGCAACCAGGAAGCATAGCTGACTGATTGCAGTGTTTTGAACACAAGGTTTTGATCCAGATTAACTGCAGCTGTATACGTTCCTGTAAAAAGGCTGACCGGCCTGGCTAACAGATGAATAAATCCAAGCGGGAATATTCCTATCAGTACAATGAATGCAGCCAGTATATAAAGAGGTACGAGTTGAGTAAAAGATACTTCTCTGCATGAATCAGGCAGCTTGCTTCTTTCATTTCCCAGGAACACAATTCCGAAAGCCTTGGTAAAGCAAAGCATAGCCAAACCGCCAATCAGGGCAAGACCTGCCGTTGAAAATACAGCTGCCAGTAAGGATACCAATGTAGCATCCGATAGCCAGTTGTATAGTCCGGTGTAAATTATAAACTCCGAAATAAAACCGTTAAAAGGTGGTATTCCACTGATGGCAACAGCTGCAATGAGAAAAAGAGCTGCTGTGTGTGGCATCCTTTTTATAAGTCCGCCAAGTTTTTCAACATCCATGGTATGGGTAGCCTGGTAGATATTACCCGCTGTGTAAAAGAGCAGGGATTTGAACAGGGAATGATTCAGGGTATGCAACAATGCTCCGGCAAAGCCCAAGGTAGCGAGCGCCTGGTTACCTGTCCCAATGCCTATGGAGCCAATTCCAATTCCAATTCCTATGATACCTATATTCTCAATGCTATGATAGGCCAAAAGTTTTTTCAGGTTATGCTGAACGATAGCAAGCATCACACCATATAATCCTGAAACAAGCGAAACCAGTAATATAATATACCCTACCGTACTGAAATCAGTTTTAATCACCAGCAGCATCCTTAGCATACCGAAGATTCCGATTTTAATGATCACCCCCGACATCATTCCCGACACATGCGAAGGGGCAGCCGGATGAGCATACGGAAGCCAGGTATGAAAAGGCACAAACCCGGCCTTAATGGCAAAGGCAATAAAGAAGCACATAAAAAGCATAGTGGATGCAGGTGCAGGAATGGAAGCCGAATAAGCTGAAATTGCCTGGAAATCGTAACTACCTGTTTTTACCGCAGCCCATATAAACCCTATCATCAGAAAAATAATGGAAAAATGCGCCTGTATGAGGTAATTAATCCCGGATTTAAGAGTGGCAATATGTTCATGCTCAAAAATAATCAGCAGAAATGATGTAAGTGCCAGCATCTCCCATGCAATCAGAAACACAAAGCTGTTTTGTAAAACACAGATACTGATCAGGGCAGCATGTTGAAACAGGAATGCTATGCTGTGCAAAGCCAGGTTATTTCGTTGCTCCCGGTATGCCTTCATGTAAAACAGTCCATAAAAGCCGCCAGTAACAAACACCAGGTTAATGATCAGGATAAACCAGCCCGACAAAGCATCAACCAGTACCGGAACAGGCCCGGTGACTATGCTTCCCGGAAAAGTAATGTATGTTGGAACTCCATTCAGGCTTAGAACGGCATAATATCCCGAAATCAAAGCATTTACTAAGAGCAAAGTATATGCAGCAATACCTTTCCCATTTACTTTTAAAAAAGGAATGAGAA